>CAIOZP010000354.1 GCA_903862805.1 uncultured Fibrobacterota bacterium | reverse complement strand
GGGCATCTCTTTCGCGGTACATGGCTAATCACAGTACAGTTTTACAAATATTATTGCTGACACCTGAAATCTTCTGCCGATACCCTGCGCCAGAGATAATGGCAAACCTTATTTTTCAGATCCTGACAGAATAGACAAATTGAAAAGGTAATAGAATGTCTTTATTTGCCGCGCCAAAAGGTACACGTGATTTTTATCCGGAGGACATGGTTCTTCGTGAACACATTTTCAAAAGCTGGGAGCGCACTTGTCGTCGCTACGGCTTCGAGCCTTACGATGCACCGGTGTTCGAGCACCTCGAACTTTACACAGAAAAGAGCGGCGCCGAAGTCGAGAATCAGCTCTATGCTTTTGAAGACAAAGCCGGTCGGCGCATTGCGCTTCGTCCCGAAATGACACCGTCGCTCGCACGCATGGTCGCTGCCAAAGGTAATTCGGTCGGCTATCCGGTGCGCTGGTATTCGATCCCGAAACTTTTCCGTTACGAGAAGATGCAGAAGGGACGACTTCGTGAATTCTTTCAGCTCAACATGGACATTCTCGGAATAGCCGATACGGGTGCCGATGCCGAGCTGATCGCCGCTGCGATTGACACAATGCGAGACCTCGGACTTGACAGCAGTGACTTTTCGGTTCATGTCAGCAGTCGCAATCTGCTTGTCGAACTTTTCATTCATGCCGGAGTTGCCGAGGACGGATTGCCCGCTCTTTACGCACTGCTCGACAAAAAGAACAAGCTTCCGCCGGAGGAATTCGAGCGGCAATTGGCTGAAACAGTTAGCGATGAATCGGTACGAGCGAAGGTCGAGGCGGTTCTTTCGGCGAGCTCGCTTGACGACGTGCGAAAGATTAATCCTACTGGTGCAGCTCTTGCCGAACTCGATAAACTTTTCGTGCTGATGCTGGCATACGGCATGAGCGACTTCATGGAATTTGATATTGGCATCGTACGTGGTCTTGCCTATTACACCGGTATCGTTTTTGAATTGTTTGACAAAAAGAGAACGATGCGCGCAATGGCTGGTGGTGGCCGCTACGATAAACTCGTCGGAAGATACGGCGGCCCAGATACACCGGCAACAGGCTTTGCAGTGGGCGATGTAGTTTTGTCTGATCTCTTGCGCGACAAGGGAATTCTTCCTGCGGCGACACCGCGTGCCGATGTGTTCGTGTGCACGTTTGCGAAAGACAATCCGGCATCGGCGATCAAAGCTGTTCAGGCTTTGCGTGCCGCCGGAATATCGGCCGAGTTCTCACTGAAAGGCGGCAACATCGGCAAGCAGATGAAAAGTGCCGACACCGCCCGTTCGCGAATCACCGCATTTGTCGGCGGCGATGAAGAGGCGAGAGGAGAGATCAAACTCAAGAACATGGCCAGCGGAGAAGAGAAAATTGTTCCGGTTGCCGAACTTGTTTTGGTTATTAGAAATTTGTTGGATGATCTGGGATGATCTGACGGTCTGATCAATATTCTGAAAATGACAACATGCGAAACGGGGAAGACAGATGATTCTGTCTTCCCCGTTTTTCATTCTGATAATATCAGGAATTCAGATCAGCGGCTGATCAGTTTTTCCGTTTTAAGCAAGGCTCCATTTTTGAACCACTTTACAAATAGAGACTGCCGTCCGAACTGAGCCGGATTGCGGATCACGCTTGCACAAGAGATTGCAGATCCGCGCCAAAGCATACGACCGGCGATGTTGTAGATCATCGCTTCGTCGGCGATTGACGCGATGTTCAGGTTGGCCTTTACGATAATCGGCGTAATGACTTTTGCAAGTACAAGGGAACCGATATCAATCGTTGTCGGAACAGTTGCGGCCTGAACGATAGTGTCAAAGACCGTCGTCACGAAGCCGGATTTCGCGGCAGTGATGTGCAGAGTAAGTCTGGCGCCAAAGCCGGTACCGGTAATAGCCGGAATTTTGATTGACGAACTGACTACGCCGCCTGTAGGAACAGTGATCGAGTCGATATAGCTGGCGGTACCCGAAGTCGCCGTAACAATAACGAGCGTCCCTCCCATGTCAATTCCGCTATCAGAAGTTACCGCAGCTTTGAACAGCGTGGAATCGAGCGTCAGTTTGGTCAAACGAACAGTGTCGATCG
>CAIOZP010000353.1 GCA_903862805.1 uncultured Fibrobacterota bacterium | reverse complement strand
TACAGAAATTATTTACAACAAAACCGATTGTTCACCTTGTCATTTTGTCAAGGGTGGGTGTCATGCTGTCGAGTGTATGGAAGCCATTTCCGTTGATGAAGTGTGGAAAACGTCAGCAGAAATTCTGAAACTATGATAAACTGACGGTCATTTCAGAACGCACTCGGTGCTCCCGTCTTTCATGTCTTTTGCGATTACACCCATTGCTACAAGTTCGTCTCTGAGCCGGTCTGACTCGGCCCAGTTTTTTTCGAGCTTAGCGGCTTTGCGAGCATCGACAATTGACAAGACGCGAGTGACATGTTCATCGGAAAATTCTTTTGAACCTGTAAAGACAACTTTTGATCCGCCTGAAGAAATTTTTTCTGTGACAGAATCGGCAGCCTCAACCTTGAGCAGATCAAGCGCAAGGATCGTATCGGCTATTTTCAATGCGGCACGCTTTTCGTCCGCAGTGATTGAGCCATCCTTGAGCATGTCCCAAATTGCGGCAAGGGCGCGCGGCATGTTGAGATCGTCGTTGACCGCTGCCCAGAACGCCGTAAGTACCTCGTCGATGCGAGTGCTTGACAAATCGGAATCAGTCTTCGCGGCCGACGATGCCACCTGCTTTTTGAGGCTTGCATAACTCTGCGCGGCGCTCTCGATCCCTGTCCACGAGAATTTCAGTGGTGAACGGTAATGCGCCGAGAAGCAGTAGAGCCGATATGCCAGCGGATTGATACCTTCCTTTTTGAGCACGTCGAGCGTGACAAAAAGTCCCTTGGACTTTGACATCTTCTCGCCTTTTTCCATGACGAGCCATTCGCCGTGAAGCCAGTGGCGGCAGAACTTTTTGCCAGTGGCAGCCTCGACCTGTGCGATTTCGTTAGTGTGGTGAATGCGGATATGATCAGCACCACCGCAGTGAATATCGAGCGGCTGGCTCAGATATTTCAGCGACATTGCAGAACATTCGATATGCCAGCCTGGAAAGCCTACGCCCCACGGGCTGTCCCATTCCATCGCACGTTTTTTGTCTTTCGGCGAAAACTTCCACAACGCGAAATCGGTGTTGGAATGTTTTTCTCCCATGTCAATTCGTGCACCAGCCATAAGCTGCTCCGGATCGAGCCGAGCGAACTTGACGTAGTCGGGAAATTTTGCAGTGTCGAAATATATTCCGTCGTCTGTGGTATATGTGAAGCCTTTGTCGATGAGCGTCTGAACCATTGCAATCATTTCGGGAATGTGATCTGTTGCCCGTGGAAAGGCTTCGGGATGTTCAATGTTTAATGCGTCGATATTCTGCATGAAAGTGTTGGTATATTTTTGAGCGATGTCCCAAACCGTTTTCCCTTCGCGCTCGGCACCCTTTTCCATCTTGTCGTCGCCGCTATCTGCATCATCGGTGAGATGACCGACATCGGTAATATTCACGACATGATTCACCTTGAAACCTGCGGCCTTCAACGCCCGTCGAAGGATGTCTTCGAAGATGTAGGTGCGCATGTTGCCGATATGCTGGTAGTTGTAAACCGTCGGCCCGCAGCAATACATTCCAACGGTTCCATCAGCCTTGAATTCTTCAACAGAAAGACTCGCGGTATTAAACAGACGTAGCGCAGGTCTCATGAATTTACCACTCCATGACAACGGTTGAATTGCCGTCTTCGATGCGACCGATCACGACCGGTTCAAATGCCGCAAGTTCAGGCGATGCAAGAACGGTGTCGGCGTTTTTCGGATCAACCGCGAGCACCATTCCGATGCCCATGTTGAGCGTGCGGTAGATGTCGTCGGCCGGAACATTTCCCTGCTCGCGAAGAAAGGTAAAAATCGGATCGGGCGTCCAGCGTTTCGTTTCGATATGAGCGTTGCAGTTGTCGGGAAGGATACGATCGATGTTTTCCTGAAAGCCGCCGCCGGTGATGTGCGCACAGCCTTTAATAAGGTTCTTGCGCATAAGCACATTCACTGGCGCATACGAGCGATGCGGGCGAAGAAGTTCCTGTCCAAATGTGCGGCCGGTTGGTTCAAAAATATCGAAATAACTTTTGCGGGCTACCTCGGTGACGATCTTGCGTGCGAGGCTGTATCCGTTTGTATGAAGGCCGTTGCTGCGTAGGCCAATTAAGGTATCGCCCTTTACGATGGTTGATCCGTCGATCACTTCGTCTTCTTCGACGATGCCCACGATTGTTCCGGCGATGTCGTAGTCTCCGCCGTGATATACGCCGGGCATTTCGGCAGTCTCGCCGCCGATGAGCACGATCCCGCTGTCAACGCAGGCCTTGGTCAGTCCGATCATGAAGGATTCCATCACGTCGGGCGAAAGTTTTCCGGTGGCGAAGTAGTCGAGAAAAAACAGCGGCTTTGCACCCATGACCAGAATGTCGTCGATGCAATGGTTTACGATGTCGGCGCCGACGGTGTCGTGAACGCCGGTCTCGACTGCGATCTTGAGCTTTGTTCCCACTCCGTCAACCGACGAAACAAGAATCGGCTTGCGATAGTTCTTGAGGAATGAGACATCGAACATTCCACCGAACTGACCGAACTTGCCGACCACGCGTTCGTTGTATGTGTTCTTGACCAATTTGCCGATACGGTTTTTTGTGTCGGCCCAAGCGGCAAGATTCACGCCGGCATCGGCATAGGTTACTGTTTGTTTTTCGGAACTCATCGGAATTGCCTTTGTTCAAAATTATCGGAGGCAAATATAATTTCGGGCGATGAATTTATTCCTCAAGCACACCGAGCCTTTGAGCAAGAAACCGCGTAGTGGTTGACTGAAGAAGAATTGTGATAAGTACGATCATGAACACAATTCCGCTCATCACATCAGCTCCCGGAACCTTCCGCGCGACGAGCATGCCAGCAAGTGCTGCCGGAATAACGCCGGTCTCGCGAGTCCAGCACATGAAAAGAAGTTCGCGCAAAGTCCATTTCGCACGACGATCCGTTCCGGCGCAGATGAATACAGTGAGCGGTCGGGCAACGAATACAAAAACAGCCGCTATTGCAAGTCCGATCTGCCAGTATGATACAAGCAGCGCCCAGTTGACCTGCGAGCCCAACAGGGTAAAAATGAACATGCGCATGATGAGCGAAATGTTGTCAACGAAATCGCTGTTGGTCTTGCTGTCATGCCGATTGTAGTCGAAGCCGAGAGATTCGCGATTTCCGATCATCATTCCGAAAACAAAGACCGCCATGAAACCTGATGCACCAAGACCATCGGCCGCAAGAAACGATCCGATCACGGCCATGACTGTTACGAGCGGGAAATATTCGCCGAAGAATCCGTAGCGCTTGTGCGTAAGAAGAATGTTCGCAGCATACCCGCCTGCAAGTCCTATGAATATTCCTAAGCCTGCCTGGCGGAAAAAATCCAACATCGTTTTCGATGCAGAAACCGATCCGCATCCGTCAAGCACAAATCCGAGAATGGTAAAAGTTGCGATTGCGCCAATCGCATCGTTGAACGCCGATTCACTCACGACAGTCTGCACAAGTT
>CAIOZP010000352.1 GCA_903862805.1 uncultured Fibrobacterota bacterium | reverse complement strand
GATGGAGTATAAAGGTGCTCTTGCGAAGAGCTGGGAAGTTTCACCCGACGGCCTCACATGGACATTTCATCTGCGAAACGATGTGACTTTTTCCGATGGCGTGAAGTTCAGTTCCGACGACGTGCTCTTCTCTTTCAACGACATGGTCTATAACAAGAAGGTCAACAATTCTTATCGCGATGTCCTGACTATCGGCGGCAAGCCGCTTAATGTTACTGCGCCGGATTCGTTCACTGTTGTGTTCAAGTTGCCTATGCCTTTTGCGCCCTTCCTTGCGGCAAGTGGAATTGAGATTTTACCACGCCACGTTTACGGAAAATATGCGGCCGATGGAACGATCGAGAACTTCGCGGCCAACGGATGTCCGGTCGAACACGTCGTCGGAACCGGCCCGTTCGTGCTTGACAAAGTGGAACTCGGTCAGCGCGTGATCCTCAATCGCAATCCGCATTATTGGAAGAAGGACGCCAAAGGAAACAACCTGCCATATCTCGACAAAATCGTGATGATCGTTGTGCGAGAACCAAATCAGGAGACGATGAAATTCGAGCGCGGCGAACTTGATGGCATATCGCTTCTCGGCGAAAATTATCCAATGGTCAAGCCGCGTGAAAAAGAATTTGGCGTGTCTGTTTATCGTGTCGGGCCGCGCTGGTACGTGCCTTTTTTTGCATTCAACCAGAACGATCAGGCCAATCCCAAAACCGGAAAGCCGTATGTAGATCCGATAAAGCAATCGTGGTTCCGCAATGTCAATTTCCGCAAGGCCTGTTCCTATGCGATAGACTACAGAGCTATCATGGACGAAGCATACAACGGTCTTGCATATTCGCCGGAAGGCCCGTTCGGAAAGTACAAGACTCCGTTTAGCAACCCCGACATAGCGACATATTCGTTCGATACCGCAAAGGCGAAAGCGATCCTTGCATCGGAAGGTTTCAAAGACATAAATGGAGACGGTTTTCTTGAAGACAAAAACGGTCACACGGTTGAGTTCAATATCACAATCACCGGCGGCGTTGATTTCCTTAAGAAGCTTTACGAGATCGTGCGCAAGGACTTGCAGAATGTCGGCATCAATGCGCATCTGAACTTCGTCGAGTTCAACACACTCATCGATAAGACCGATCATACCTACGACTGGGATGTCGTCGGATTCTCGCGCGGAACCAGCACCGATCCGCATTTTGCCAAAGAGTCGTGGCTTTATTCGAGTCCGCACTACTTCACCAACCCGAAACAAAAAGCACCAAGCACACAGTGGGAAGCGCGTATGGCTGAGATTTTCGAGAAAGGTGCGTGTGAAATGGACACCGCCAAGCGCAAGGTTCTTTATCGAGAATGGCAAGCAATTGTTCAGGATCAGTGTGTCATGACCTATCTGCCGACCCGCGAGGTGATTGTAGGCGTGAACAACCGTATCGGTAACATTCATCTGACCAAGTACCTCGCACGAATCGAAGATCTGCTTTACAACGTGGACGAACTCTACATCAAAAAGTAGCGTTTCCCGTTTGTCAATCAGCCATGCCACGATTCCTTTTCGGTCAGCATGGCTGCAGATGTATTTTTATATAATGAGTAAGGCAGAGATAACAGAACCGATGCAGGTATCAGATTACAGAGACTTTGATCCACGTGTGCTTGCAGAAATCAAGGCCGCGAAAAATTTGCGGCTCAGTGTGCTTCTTCCGGCGCTCAACGAAGAAGCTACCATTGGTAATATCGTTTCGATAATCCGCAAAGATCTTGTTGAAAACTGCCAGCTCGTCGATGAAATTGTAGTGGCCGACAATGCCTCGACTGATCGCACTTCACAGGTGGCACTTGAAGCCGGTGCGACCGTTCCTGTTTTGCCTGATAATATCGAGGAACGATTTCGCGGAAAAGGCTGGACGCTTCAGCGTGGTGTCGAGCACTGCGTCGGCGACATTGTTATCTGTGTCGATTCCGACATCCGCAATTTTACTTCACGCTTTGTTTACGGGCTTGCCGGGCCAATGCTTGCCGACGACTCAGTCGCATTTGTCAAGGCGTTCTACAGGCGACCAATGGTTTCGGGGAAGGAAGCAATTCCGGATTTCGGCGGACGTGTGACAGAACTTACTGCACGACCGATGCTCTCGCTTTTCTACCCCGAACTTGCGCGGATGCACCAGCCGCTGTCGGGCGAGTATGCTTTCCGGCGCTGTCTTGCCCGCACATTGCCTTTCTGGTCGGGCTACGGTGTCGAGACCGGTCTGCTCATTCACATACTTCGCCGCGGATTGCTTGGCGGTGTTGCAGAAGTCAATATGGGCGAACGGATCCACCGCAACAGAAACCTTCGCGATCTCGGCCGCATGAGCTTCGGAATCCTCAAAACTATTTTTGCCGAACTCCAAGCCGACGGTCTTGTTTCACTTGCAAGTCAGATCGAAACCGCTCGAATAATGTCAACAGATCTGCCGTCAGAGCCTGCCGATGAAATTCCGCAAATACTTATTCCAGCAATAGACACGGACTGTCCGGGAGGTTATCATGCCTGAAATTCCTGTGTGGGCGATTTTCCTTGTCGCGTTCCTTGCTGTTTCGTTACTGGTACTGATCAAGGGACTCGACATGCCGAAAAATTTTCACAAGCGCGAGGCCGAACGTGATGCGATCAGGCGCCAGCGTATTCAGGATGCCGACGAAGCCGCAAACGATCCGGAACTCTGAAACTCCGGGCAAATAGAATTGGCGAAGCTGATATGGGTGTCAATACAAAGTCGATAATTTTCCGGACTGCTCTTCTCTACACGTTCGTCACACTCTTCAACGTCTCGGTTTTCATCCTCATGGTTTTCGAGAACCAGCTCGACCTGATCGCCAACAATGAGATTCTATCCAGCCAGTACAAAGGCAGCACGCTCAAATACCGGATCGATCAGGCAGTGACAGCCAACGGCGGAATTAATGATGCTGCCGTGGATCGCATACTGCGGGAGTCCGGCGAGCTTGACATAAAGACAATCTCGATTTTTGACGAAAGCGGCCACATCTTCGGTGGTGTCGAGAACGGCCAGCGGGTTAATCGTAGTGATGCCGCCCCCGATGAACTTCGCATGATCAGCACCGCTATCACCCGTCAGGGTTTTGAGAGCAAGCTGTTTGCGCACACGGTTGACCGGCACAGCAAGATCATCAGCCTCTACATTCCTTTCGGCTATGGTGAAGACAAGATCGGTGTCGCATCTGTCAAGCTGGAGATGAAAGATGTCGATCGCCAGATGGGTTATCTCTATCGCCAGTGCGGAATCATTGCGCTGTTGATCATCGTGATCCATG
>CAIOZP010000351.1 GCA_903862805.1 uncultured Fibrobacterota bacterium | reverse complement strand
ATGTCATGATAGCGTTCGGCTTCATACTACTGGGCACCGGGGCACTTTGCACGCTGCTACTTGTGATGCGTAAACTTGACAATTCGGGAATCCTGCTAAAATTCCTGCCGCTCATTCTTCCTCTGCCGTATATCGCTACGGAAGCTGGTTGGATCGGGGCGGAAATCGGTCGTCAGCCCTGGACGATCTATGGCCTGCTCAAGACACCGCTCGCCGTTTCTCCGATGATCAGCGCGACACAGGTCGGGATCTCTGTCACGCTGCTGTCGGTCTGCTACATCACGTTCGTTTCGCTTTTCGTCGTTGCGGTAAAACGCCTCGCCGAAGCTGGTCCCGAAACAATCTGAAAGGAATTTTTATGGACATCTCTTTTTATCAGATAATCTGCTTCGGCCTTGTGGCCGTGGCCTTCGGCATTTTTCTCGTGCTTGACGGATGCGACATCGGAACAGGCATGTTGCTTCCGTTGTTCCGAAAGCCCGGCGACCACGATCAGCTTATGGCTGCACTCGCGCCATTCTGGGACGGCAACGAAGTTTGGATCATCATCGCCGGTGGATCGCTCTATGCAATGTTCCCTTCGGTTTTTGCAGCAGCGCTTTCGGCATTCTATCTGCCGGTGTTTCTGCTGGCAATCGGGCTCATGGCTCGCGCGGCATCTTTCGAATTCAGGCATCAGTTTTCTAATCACAAAAAAATCTGGGACATGGTCTTTCATGCGGCGAGTGTTGTGATAGGCGCAATCCTCGCGGTGGCCCTCGGCAATATCGCCGGTGGTCTTCAACTCGACAACGCGGGAAATTTTCACGGATCATTTTTCGATCTCTTCGGCTTCCTTCCGATCGTAACCTTGCTCACCGGAATCGCATTGCTGTCGGTTCAGGGCGTCTCTATGATCGCCTCGCGTACCACTGGCGAAGTGCGCGGCCACGCCCTTCGCATAGGAGCAATGGCTGGCGGATTGTATCTGCTGGCACTCGCGATTTTCTTTGTCGCGCTGCTTGGCGTCGTTCACGAACCGATGAATCATCTGTGGACGATTGTACCGGTGATCCTTGCCATCGGAGCCGCTACCCGCTGGGTTTCCGATGTCCGCAAAAAGAAACCGAAACACCTGCTTCTTCTTTCGTCAATCTCCGTGGCAGGCGCGTGGACAGCAACGGCCGGTCTTCTCTTCCCTGTGTTCATAGCGGTTCCGAACGGCATTGACCTTACGGCTTTTTCTTCAAGCAGCGAGCTGAAAACATTGCAGATCGCGGCACCAATTGCGGCCATTGGATTCTGCCTGATCGCTGTGATGACCGCCGTCGTTTACAGAATTTTCAAGGGCACGGTAAAGCCCGGCGACACCTACTGAACGGAGTTTTTGATTGATGGAACTGGTAAAGTGCAAGGCTTGCGGATTTATCATGAAGGCGCATCTTGTCGGAGATTTGTGTCCTGCCTGCGGTCTAAAGGCGAAGGTTTTTGAACCCTTCACGCCAAAGATGAGTGAGTCCCGCTTCGGGTTGCTCGACAAACATATACATCCGATCTCGATTCATCTGCCGCAGGCTTTCGCGATGGTCATTCTTGTTTTGTCAATCGCGCTTATGGCTCTTCCGGCTGACTCCGAATCACTGCGGCTGATCGGATCGGTACTCACGCTTTTGACACCGATCTTTCCCTTGCTGGTGCTTTTCGGAATGATCACCGGAATGATCGATGGCCGTGCACGCTTCCGCAAAATCACAACGCCAATATTGAAGATGAAGATCACGGTATCTTTGGCCTTTTTGCTTTTCTCTACAGGAATACCTTTGTGCTCACTTGTTTTTCCAGGCGCATCGACTCTGCACAAATCAGTGATTCTCGCTTTGTCAATTCTTTGCATGATCTGCTCGGCGATCCTCGGCAAAAGCGGATCGTCGCTCGTCGAAACCTGCCTTCCCGGATGAACCAAATAACCGATCGGATTGAAATGCTTCGCTGGAAAAATGTCATCTGGGATTACAACGGCACGCTGGTTGACGACACGCAGCTCAGCCTCGACATCATGAACGACCAGTTGCTGGAACTTGGCATGGATCAGCTCAGTCTCATTGAGTATCGCGAGAAATTCACCTTGCCGGTACGCGACTACTACGTAAATCTCGGCTTCGATTTTTCAAAAAAACCTTACGAGGAAGTCGCGCAGTATTTCATTCGCGAATATGCCGCACGTCGTTTGAGCTGCCCGCTGCACAATGGCGCGAAAGATCTTTTAGCAAAAGTAATTGATGATGGCGGAGCCAATTTCGTTCTCTCCGCATACCGCCATAAATCGCTTGTCGAAATGCTCGATCACTACGAAATCACCGGCATGTTCTTCGGAATCCAAGGGATCGGTGACGACTATGCAGCAAGCAAACTCGACGAAGGCCGCCGCCTCGTTTCCAGCATAGATTCCGATAAATCCGACATCGTGATGATTGGCGATACACTTCACGATTTCGAGGTGGCAAGCGATCTGTGCATTGATTGCATTCTTGTTGCCAGTGGACACATCAGTCGTTCCCGCCTTGAAAAAAGCGGCGCACCGGTGATCGGTTCAATTGCCGAACTCGACGAATTACTCTTTGTCAATTCCGAGCTCGGCTATCCAGCTTAACAATTGTGGACAAATGCCGAATGATTTTGCTGAACGCTATCTTATTTTGCCAAAACCATGCCGGAAATCAGAGCCCCATTTCCATCGATTCTCACATTATAGGCCCCAGGTGTAAGTCCCACCATTTTTATATGGGCGGCGCCCTGAGAAAATAGACGACTCATGGATGAAACTACCTTACCGTTCAGAGCGAAGAGTTGCATTTGATACAATCCAGCCTTGGGAGCATTGAACGAAAGCTGCCCATAATGCATACAGAATGCATGATTCATTCTGGCCGCTTTCAAGATATTGGTTTGCGTCTTGAAAATGGAAAATTGATCGACTATATTTCCTGATGCCTCTTTTGCGACAACCGTCATTGCAGTGTCGCTGGTTTCTATACGAAGATAGGTGCGCAGGTTATCGAAACCAGCTGCCCATCACGCTGGGGCGGTAGCATTTATCGTCCGAGAAACGTCGCCACCTGTTGCGACACATACGAGATAGGTCGTTCCAGTTCCGGCAAGAATATGATTTGTAGTATCTACTACGATGCCGTCACGGATAGAAAACGTGCGGCAATGCCAGCAAGAATGATTGCATGGACTTTCATACGTAGTCTCCATTTTTGATTTGATTGATACTAAAACAGGGTGGCTGTTGATTTTTCACCAATGACTGGTTACAGCAAAACCACCCTGCTGAATGCGATCATCCCCGCACCTTCGACCCTGACCATATAGCTACCCATTCCAAGAGAAATCCCGCTGCCGAGTTGGCAGGTTCCGGCAGTGGACGTACGGAATGTGGAATGGGCAAGTCTTCGGCCGTTCAATCCGAAAATTGATACCGAATAAGCGCCTGCAAGTGGAACAACAACCGAAAGATGATTGCCGGATGAAACCGATATGGCCGTAACCGATTTACCTGAGCTCATGTCGTTACTTCCACGAATGGATGTATTGAACATCGAATCCGTCAGTCCGTACTGGATTGCATGGACCAGTGCCCTGCTGTTTGCAGGGGCCAGATCGAGTCCGATGTTCCAGTACATAACACCTGCGAAGGTTGATGTGCGTGCATATCTGGCCTTTGCAGCGACATCATCCCATGTGTCGTAGAAGATTATCTCTTTGACGCTGCTGTCGCCTTTGGGGCTCATGCCTGATACATAGGAGCCGGTATTCTCATCGCCCTGAACGAATGTGTACTTCGTCGAATCGAGAGCGATAATATCCTTGTAGTAAACAGATCCTTGCGGATCGACCGAATGCGGGCCGGGGACTCCGTCGTGTGTTTCGCCGGGTTTCAAAGCTCCCTGGAATGAGAGTCCGGTAAATCCGACAATACCCAGAACCAGCTTCGAGCTCGGAACACGCCCTGCCCAATATGCCATCTGACCCTTTACAGTGGAAATGGATGCAGGACTTGTCGCGATCTTGACCGTATTCCATATCCCGTTGGCCCCTCCGCTCATTACATTAATCCAATCGCATTTGTCCTGAAATTTTTCCGCCTCGAAATACTGCGCATAATAATCACCAGCGTACATATCCGTCGAAAGGCTCAAGCCCAGAGGATTCATAATGGCATAGCTGCGATTGACAAAGTCGGTATAGATTCCACCAAATCCTGAGTCGGTGGGAATATCCTCTCCCTCAAAATCGATGTCCACACCCGAAAGCTTGTGTGCTACGCAGAAATCTGCTACAGAGCTGATATATGCTTGAAGTGCGAGGGAGTCCTTTGCGAGTCCACAAAGCAATGTCGAAGACGAGACCGGCCAGCTGCCGCCACCGAGACTGAGAACGACTTTCGTCCCATAACTTTTGGCAACTGCAACTACCGAGTCCAGCTTCGCAGTGTCGGGGACAGACAGCTTGTTGTTGCTGATTGTCGCAAATGCCCATACAAGGTGTGTAAGTTCCGCAAACGGAATCTGCGAAACAGCCAAACCGTCGGATGCAGGAAAAAATCCGAGGCGTTTCTGTGCATGGGAATCCGGAGCTGCTATCAACCCCGAAACGGCAATGGTCAGAGAAATCAATCCAGCGAGTCTTCTTGACGAAATCATTTGGTCTGCCCTGTTAAATACTTTGAGTTCCCGCCTCTGATCCAATGAAGATCTGTTCCTGGATCTTTGGAAGCGCCAATTTCGGGAGCGTCCTCCCTGCATAAAAGATATTAATTATATTGGCAGATCGTTGGGACTCTTTGGGCCAAGGATGCGCAAATTGCCGGACATACAAATTACCGGTATGTTTTTCAGTGCCTTACATGAAATGAAAGACGCTATACCCTATTTTTGGATTCCCTTCTTGGGCTGAAATGCAAAGTTTAAATCGGTTTTTGACAATCTGTGGAACGCCTGAATGCCGATAAATCGTGATACCACTTTTAGGGCCGTAGCGTTTGCTGTGATTGCGCTGGCGATCTTTGCTCCCTTCCTCTTTCAATCAAAAACCTTTGATCTATACCCCAAGGAGCGGGCCAGACTATCGTATCAGTGTTATTACGATGCTCTGGACGACAGCGGCAACTCTCAGGCTAAAATGAGCTATGAAAGAGATACAATTACCCTGAAATACCGGCTCGGATCCAAATGCCCATTTCCCTTTGCGGCAATAAACATCGTCCCGCAGGATCTCGTCACTCCTATTGATATAACGGGCTCAAGGGATATCGAGCTCTCGCTATTGGCACCAACCAACGATGACATTCAGATCCAACTGCTCTTCTTTGCAGAGGGCTTTTCGCATGTGGATTCCCCCTTGACTTACGTCACACTTGCAGCCAAGCTCCTGCCAAAACCAGGTAAAACTCATTATCGCGTACCTATCTCCGATTTTTCAGTTCCGGCATGGTGGCTTAATGCCAACAAGCTTAGTCCAAAGATGGCACCAAAACCAAACTTTGCCAAACTTGAGATGATTGCGGTGATGTCGCCGATCGGAACCCAGATTGAAAAGGATATATCAATTCGTCTCTTCGGGGTATCCTTCTTGCGAACCCAATCCCCCTTCCTTCGCTTTTTGCCATCATTGGTTCTCATAATGTTGGCGGCCGTATTTCTGCTGCTGTCCTTCAGGAAAGCCCTTGTCGGCAAAACAATGGATCCGAAGTACAAAAAGAACAGCCCGAGTGGCTACACAAGCGAAGAATCAGAGCGACTGGTCGCATTCATTGGCGAAAACTACTCCGACCAGTTCCTGAGCAAGCAGAAGGTGATTATCGCTACAAAGCTGAACCAGACCAGCGTCGATGCGATATTAGCCGGAGAGTTCTCGATGGGCTATCGGCAATACCTGAATCTTATCCGCATCATGGAGGCGAAACGCCTGCTTTCAATGGGCAATCGTCCCATAGCAAGCGTTGCCAGCGCGGTCGGTTTCTTCTATCCCAACAGCTTCACACGGGCCTTCAAGAACATCTGCGGGATCTCGCCGACAGAGTTCCGCAAGAAATCTCAGGGTTGAATCATCCTCTTTTTGAGCGATCTTCACGCTTGGCGCTATGCGGATTTTTCCGCCTTGCGCAGAGTGCGGCACTTCATTATTTTAGTGCGTCTTTTGGGGTATCGTCCAATGGTAGGACTCTGGTCTCTGGATCCAGCTATTGAGGTTCGAATCCTTGTACCCCAGCCAATTTCGGTGCCATCGTCCAGTGGTTAGGATAGGGGATTCTCAGTCCCTTGACCGGGGTTCGATCCCCCGTGGCACTACCAAAATCAGCCCTTGTAGGTCAACGACTTATGAGGGCTTTTTGCTTTATTGGTGGTGGACAGTTTGATTAAGAGATAACCCCAAATTTCCCATTAGACAAAATTCACAGCGCCGAAGCCTACAGATTTTTCCCAGAGTTTCTGTATCCAAGCTCTTCGTTTCATCTGCAGAGCCATCTTAACGACGTTGCCATTTGCGGATTTTTCGATGAACCCAGAAACCGCATTAGCCCGTCATCTCATTTCGAGAAGTCCATTATTTTCAGGATGCTACATTGGGCAAAAGGATTACCCGGAAGGTGCGATGAAATGCGAAGCGAAAAAGAGCTGAAAATCGAGTACAGCGACCGCAACGTAACGGCTTGGGGCGGGATGAAGCTGATGAAGAATCTCGTTGACAGCACGGGAATCAAGGATCATCTTCGCAGCCTTCCGATACCACTGCCGGGATCGAATCGCGGCTATGATCCGATCAAAGTGATCGAAAACTTCTGGTGCGGAGTCTGGATCGATGCGAGTCGTTTTGCCCATTGCGACATGTTTCGATATGTTGAAAAAATGGAACGAAAGGCTCAACATTTGCAGCCGGCTGTAGCGAAAAGTGAATTTATAGAGCTGCCCCTATCTACACCTACAAAAAAGGGCCGATCGTTATCCGACCGGCCCCTTAAACTAAATCTGAAAAAGCTTATCGCTTCTTGGTTCCCATAACGACCTTCGGGTCGATCGGCCACTTGTTGTTCCATTCGACAACCAAGGCACCGGCCACATACAAGGACGAGAAAGTTCCTGTGATGATACCGATACACATCGCACCCGAGAAGAGCTTGAGCACGTCGCCGGAGTTGAAGAAGAAAATGAATGTCGTGACAATCGCAAGGAAGGTCGCGAGCGAGGTGTTGACCGTTCGACCGAGTGTAAGGTTGTACGACTCGTTGAACAGATCCTCAAAGCTCTTGTGACCTTTAAGGTTGTGCAGATTCTCACGCACTCGGTCGAAGACCACGATCGTGTCGTTGATCGAATAGCCGATGATCGTCAGCAGCGCGGCGATAACCGGCAGCGAGAACTCGGCATTGACAAACGAGAAGATCGAGATCGTTATCATGATGTCGTGGACAAGGGCGATCACCGCAGCCATACCGAAGGGCAGGTTGAAGCGAATACCGATGTAAAGACAGATCATGATGAACGCCAGACCAACCGCAAGGAATGCATTGTATCGCAGTTCGCCGCCGATCTTGGGACCGACGAGGTCGCGCTTCTGCTCGACAAACGGGTTGCCGGGGAACTTGGCGGTGATCGCCTTTTCGATTTCGTCGCCGACCTCGGAGGTCTTCGCCGTTTTCTTTACAACGATCTGGATCTCACCGCCGTCGGGGCTGCCGACGGTTTTGACTTCGGGCGTTCCGTAACCGAGGGTCGAAACTATTTCGCTGATTTTCGAGCGATCGTTTTCAACCGGCTTCTGGAACTTGAGCTGGATCACAGTTCCACCGACAAAGTCGATCGACCAGTTCAGCCCGTGATGGGCAATTATCGAGATAATGCCGGCTACGATGATTCCGATCGAGAGCATGTATGCATACTTGCGCTGCCCGATGAAATTGATTTTCGTATGTTTGAAGAAATGTACCATTTTTATATTCCGCCTTTTCTCAAATGCTGATCGTCTTGACGTTGCGCTTGTCGGTGTAGATGTCGAATACAAGTCTGGTGACGAATATCGACGTGAAGAGCGAAACCGTACAACCGATGATCATTGTCATGCCGAAGCCGCGGATCGGACCGGTGCCGAGCCAGACGAGAATCGCCGATGTCATAAGGTGGGCGGCGTTGGCGTCGATGATAGTGACAAAAGCTCGCTTGTAACCTTCGCTGACTGCCGAGCGCACCGTCTTGCCCCACTCGAGTTCTTCACGCATACGCTCGAAGATGATGACGTTCGAGTCGATCGCCATACCGAGCGTCAACACGACACCCGCAACACCTGGAAGCGTCAGCGTGGCATTGATTGCCGTCATGATCGCAAGCAGATATACGAAGTTCAGCGTAAGCGCGAAAAGCGCGATTAAACCTGAGCCGCGATAGTAGAACGCGATGAACAGGAAAACCAATCCAAGACCGGTGATGAAGGCAAGCTCCGCCTTCTTGATTGAGTCCTGACCGAGTGACGGCCCGACGCTCTCTTCGCCGATGATTTTTACCGGCGCTGGAAGTGCTCCGGCACGCAGAACCACCGCCAGCGACTTTGCCTCGTCAGCAGAGAAGTTGCCGGTGATCTGTCCGCGACCTTCGGAAATCTTGGTCTGGATTCTTGGAGCAGAGTAAACCGTGCTGTCGAGAACGATCGCGAGGAATTTCTCGACGTTGGCACCGGTAACGCGGGCAAACTTGCGGGCACCGTCGTTGTTCATTTCAAACTCGACGATCTGCTCACCGGCGCTCATACCACCTTGTGCAATACCGGGGCGCGCATCCTTCAGGACATCGCCGCGAAGTTCGGGCTTTGCCTTTACATAATAGAGAAGGTAGTACTCTTCTTTTGTCTGCGGATTGACCTCGACGCTGTGCGACCAGAGGAACTGGTTCGCGCCAAGACCAACGTGTTCAAGCGCGGCCTTCACATCGGCGCGGGCAAAAATGTCGGTCACAACACTGCGGTCATTTTTCTTGACAGCAAGTTGATTTCCCATTTCGGAAAGGAACTGGCTGATCGACTTCGGTCCGGTGGTCGGAGTCGCCGGAGCAGCGCTTTGCGACTTGCCGGTATCGGCACCGGTAAGAATCGACGCCGCGGCAACCTGCGCAGCAGCCTTCGTCGCTGAGTCGGCGCTGAGGCTGTCGGCACGCTTGGTCGAATCAGATGAATCGAGCTTCTTGCCCGAAAGCGTTGCGTCGATAGTCTGAACCGCCTTGAGAAGCTCCGCCGGTTCGCGAAGAATCTTGAACTCAAGCTGAGCTGTCGAACCGATAACTTCCTTCGCCTTCTTGCTGTCGGAAAGTCCGGGCAGCTCGATGATAAGTCTGTTGTCGTTCTGCTTCTGAATCACGGGTTCGGCAACACCGAGACCGTTGATACGGTTTTCCATGACAGTGTAGGCACGATCAAGAAGATCCTTGTCGTTGTGTTCGACTGCCGACTTCTGAACCTCCAGCACAAGCCTCATACCGCCCTGAAGGTCGAGACCCAGATTGATAATCTGCTTGTTGATGTCCGGATGCTGCTTGATAAGTTCTGCCCGTTTTTCGGGGCTTTTTGCATAGAAATTCGCCGATGGCCACAGATACCAACAGGCCAAAGCTGTCAGTGCCAGTACCGCGAGGAGTTTCCACAGGAGGTTATTTTTCATACCCCAGTTGTGCCTTTCGTTTGATGTCAAAAGAGGAGCGGACTCCTCTCCATATTTTATAGATGAAAAAAATCAGTCGTTGTTTTCGATTATTTCCGGAACACCAAGAATCTTTTTTATCTTCGCCACGATGTCCTTCGGATTCTGCGGCTTGGTCAGGTAATGATCGCAACCAACGCGCTGGCCTTCTATGAAATCGTTGTCCTGGTTTAACGCGGTGAACATGATCACCTTCGTTTCTTTCAGATCGGGGTTCTGCTTGATCCACCCGCAGACATCGAAGCCGGTCTGTCCGCAAAGCACTACATCAAGAATCGCAGCGTGCGGACGTTCGCGCTCTGCGACTTCTCTTGCCTGAACGGCCGAGACTGCCTCGAAGACCGTGAAGCCTTCCATCTCGAAGAATATCCGAAGAATCTTTCTTATGCCCGCTTCGTCATCGACAAGCAGGATGCGATACCCGTTTCCGCTCAAGTGAACCTCCGCCTTTCCTCAAAAAATACAGGAAGGCCGGATAAAATAATTGGCCGCTTGAGTATCAGGCAATCGCAGTCTTTCATTTCGGACACTGTTTCTGTTGTGTGGAAGCCGAGTGCTAAATATTTTTAGCTTGTAATACATCCGAAGGAGGACTGGAAATGTTTGTGAGAGCAGCGATTCTGGCAGCAACAATGGCGGCGGTTTGTGCATCGGCAGCAACGAAAGACGAAGATCTCGACAAGGATTCAGGTCAGGCCTTCGGCAATAACCAGATCACCTGGCAGATGTTCAACGCGGGCGGACCGGCGGTAGCTTTTGCCGTGTCAGCGCAGGCGGTCTTCTTTGCGAACGGAACCGACGTCGTTGGCACCATCGATGCCACAAAGGCCGGAGTGAAAAAAGCCTTCACCCTTCCCGCAGGATTTTCTGCCGAAGGCGTATGCACAATCGCCTGGGACGGAAAAACAGCATGGATCGGCGGCAAAAGCGGCATCGCCAAATACACCGCCGGTAAGTTCGAGCTGGTCAATAAATCAAACGGCCTTCCCGATGGCGAAGTCCGCAAGATCCGCTTAGCAGACGACGGCCGCGTCTGGGTCGCAAGTTCCGGCGGCGTGGCGGTTTTTGCAAACGGTTCCTGGAAAACATTTACCATCACCGATGGTCTTCCATCAAACGACATCCGCGACATTTCCTTTTCCAAGGATGGCGATGTGTGGGTCGCGACAGGTAAGGGTGTAGCACAATATCATGGACAGGCATGGTCGGTTCAGGGTGAAGCTCAGGGTTTGAGCAGTGGCGACGTTCATGCAATCGCGGTTGACAAACGCAACGGCGATGTCTGGGTCGCCTGCGGAGATGCCGATGTCTGCGGCTTGCAGGGTGGCAAATGGAATGCCTTCTCCGACATCCAGAAAGGCATTCGGACGATTCTGATCGACACGCAGAGCCGCATCTGGTTCGGTCACGATGCCGGTATCATCAAATTCAACGGCGACGAATGGGAATCCGACGGCAAGAAGCTTGGCGTTCCCGCGACCTCGGTTTACGACACATGGATCTCCAGAAATGGAGACCTCTATTTTGGTACCGAAAAGGGCGTGATCCACCTCAAGAATCCTTATCCGTTCTAAAAAACTTCGGGTCTTCGGGTTGAAATCAAACAGTCCTGCCAATTTTTTGGCGGGACTTTTATTTTGTAAAAATATTGGCAATATTTTCGGAGTCAAACCGGAATATGTTCAGATGCTCGGGTTTGCAAGTGGTTGCACTAAGCGTCGCATGAGATTTCCTTTTGGGGTAGTGTGGGGGAAAAGGGGAAGCCGGTAACAGCTTCCCCTTTTCTTTTTGAATCAAGGCAGGGAGGGCAAACCGCATCCTCATTTATTGTTACTGCCCAAGGTTAAAACCCCCGATTTCAGTCGGGCAGCTTTCAGCTAGCGGGTTGTATTTTGGTAAAATGGAATACAAGACAGGCGATCACAGCAAGTATAAGTTAGAGTACCATTTTGTATGGGTGACGAAATATCGATACAAGATATTGGAAGGCGAAATAGCTCATCGAGTTCGAGAACTAGTTCGTCAAACATGTACGTCGCTTGACATAGAAATTCTACGTGGAGTGGTAAGCAAAGATCATGTACATGTACTATTGCCCGCACCTCCGACATTGTCCCCGAGCGAAATAATGCGTCGTTTGAAGGGAAGAAGTTCCGCAATGTTACAGCAGGAATT
>CAIOZP010000350.1 GCA_903862805.1 uncultured Fibrobacterota bacterium | reverse complement strand
GTTTTATTAGTTATCGGGTGAGAATACTTTTCTTTTGTGGAAAGCTGGATATGTCCATTAAGTCTGCATCGTGACGTTTTCACGAAATTCTACGAAGAACCTTTTGTTTACAAATCGCGAGTGGTCTTGATGGTTTAAGTAAAATGTCCGGAATTACAGTTTTTGAAATATGTGCAGAGTCTGTATTTTTATGCAGATTTCAAAGGTCTTTTATCTGCTGACTGGTTCTGTGGGATGACTGTGAAAAAAAATCTCAAAACCCCTCACCCTTCAATTCCTCCCAAACCTCCATCACTCGAGCCCCTGGTTTCTCGAAGGTCTTTCCGTCTATGCTCATTCGCCAGGCGTGCAGGATCTGTGTTGAAATACCAAGCACCTTCCGGCCGCCGTATTTGGTGTCGCCGATCAGCGGGAAACCTGCGACGGCGAGACTGATTCTGATCTGATGCGATCTGCCGGTCAGCAGTTCCACCTCGACGAGCGAATAGTTGCGGATTGTTTCAAGTGGGCGGAACTTCGTGTACGCGGCGACGCTTCCGGGGACTTCCTTCTGGAAAAGGCGAACAGTGTTGCTCTCTTCGTCTTTGGTAAGAAATCCGCGAATCTCTCCGGCTTTGTCGAGGCGGCCGTGAACGATGCACTGATAAAACTTTTCCACCTTGCGCTCGCGCATCAGCTCGTTGCAGCGTTTGAGGGAATCGTATGTCTTGCAGAACAGCACCAGGCCGCTTGTGTTGAGGTCGAGACGCTGAACCGGCGCGGGCCGGAAGGTGCGTGTACACAGATGATCGAGATAGAGCTGCACACGGGTCGCAAGTGTGTTTGAATATTCGTTTTTGTCGGGATGCGTCAGAAGTCCTTCCGGTTTGTCAACCACGAGGATTTCGTCGTCTTCGTAAACGATGTCGAGACAGGCGCGGTCGGCGCTTATCTTGCGGCGGACTCTCATCATAGATGAAATGGTTTCGTCGGACAGGAAGAATTTGACGACATCGCCTTCGACAAGGCTGTAATTCTCTTTCGCCGCTTTGCCGTTTACCTTGATCGTTTTGGTGCGCAGGAGTTTATAAATGCCTGAGAGCGGTTCGTTGTCGAGATATTTGCGCAGATAGCGGTCGAGGCGCTGACCCGCGGCATCCGATGAGATTATTTCTTCACGCATCTGTTTTATTACCCTTGGCTATTCGATCGAAAGCGACCGGACGCCGCTAAAATCGTTTATGGGAAGTGCCTTATATCCGGTTTTAGGGTGCAGATGCGACGCTGTGTCGATTGTGAACTTTAAAAGCGCAGTTGCCTGCCGCGGCTCACTCTTATGTGATGGGTGACATCAGACGATCTATCGGCACCTTTGTTGATGTCTGTTAAGGCATCGCTTTGACACCCTCCTCCGACTCTTTCATCGGAAGAAAACGGGAACTGTTTTTTCGCATTCGTACGGCAGATAAATCCATCTCACGATTATTGCGAAATCAGCTCAGGCCCGACTGTCGTATTTTGGATTTATATTTCCGCTCTAATTTCACCTGAAAGACCGGCAATAAAATGGCGTCAAACATTCATGGAAATTCAAAGCCTTTAATACTGCTTATCAATCCGTTTCAGCGGATCAAGAACTATGCGACCAACATCGGTCTTGCCAGACTGAGCGGAAAAAAGACCGGCATGACTCCGCTGGTGCTTCCGTTTCTTGCATCGTTAACTCCGCCGCAATTTTCAGTACGAATTCTCGATGAAGAGATAGAACCGCTGCCGGAAGGCCTGCGTCCCGATCTTGTGGGCATCACGGCGATTACTACCAACATCGACCGCGCCTTTGAAGTCGCCGATCTGTATCGCGCGATGGGCGTGCCGGTTGCCATGGGCGGGCCTTATGTAAGCGTCTGCCCCGAAGAAGCCGCACAACATGCCGATTGCGTGGTTCAGGGTGAAGCCGACGAACTCTGGCCGGTCATTCTGCAGGACTTTAGCAACGCTCGTATGCAAAAGAACTACCGTGCAGATGGTTTCGTTCCGTTCAAAAAGGCACCTCGACCGCGCTGGGATCTGGTTCCGACGCATACGATGTCGGCAATTCCGGTGCAGGTTTCACGCGGCTGTCCGTTTCATTGCGAATTCTGTTTGGTGTCGGAACTCTTCGGCCACAAGATGCGCTATCGTGAAATAGACGATGTGATTGCCGAAGTCGCAGCACTGCCGCTCAAAACGGTTTTCTTCATCGACGATAACCTGACCGCCAACAAAGAATACGCCCGCGAATTCATGCGCCGACTGAAGCCGCTTAAAATTCAGTGGTTCTGCATGGCGAGCATCGAGATAGCCAGATTCCCCGATCTACTTCGTGACATGGCCGACTGCGGGTGTATGCATATTCTTGTCGGCTTTGAATCGCTCAATCCAGAAAGCCTTGTCGAGACCGAAAAGAAGCAGAACAACGCCGAACGTTACAGCGAAGCCATCGCGCGGATCCATGCCGCAGGAATCAACGTGAACGCATCAATGATCGTCGGCTTCGACAACGATACCGCCGCCGAATACGACCGTCTCCACGCCTTCCTGCACGAAACGAATCTCTGGTATCCCAACATCAATATCCTCGACGTGATTCCCGGCAGTCGGCTTTTCGACCGGATCGTAAAGGAAGGCCGCTGGTATGGCCGCCCGTCGAAATTTTCCGGCGGGATGTTTCCGGTCATGCACTACATGCAGTTCTCACAAATCGAACTCTTCGATCGCAACTGGGAATTCCTTCTCAAAATCTTCTCGTGGGAAGATCTTCATCCACGCATAATCAGACTCTTCGGTTCAGGCACATTCGGCGGGTCGTATCCGAATCGTGATGTACCGGTCTGGAAAAAATTCACCATGACATTCAAACTGATCTGGATCTATCTTGTTCGCTCCGAACTCGCAAAGCGTCGGCTCTTTCTTGATTTATTCACGCTCATTCGCCAAAAGAAGGTTGATGTCGAGAAGGTGGTTTTCTTTCTGCTAACTGTCGAGGGTTTCCACCGTCAGATGAAGGAACTCGGTAAGATGCGTGATGAATGGAGAGCGGAGATTATCGGGAATGATAAGGGGCCGTGGGAAACGCGGAAGAAGTGAGCGGGGTCTAAGGTAACGAGAAGAATAAGAAGGAAGTCAGAAGAAGGAAGGGCTTAGCCAGCCCTTAGACCCGCTAAGGAAGATGTGACC
>CAIOZP010000349.1 GCA_903862805.1 uncultured Fibrobacterota bacterium | reverse complement strand
GTGGCAAGCTGGCCGTCGCTTTCGTCAAGCAGTTCGGGTTTCCATTTTTCTGCAAAGACGAAATGTCGAAGCAGAATCATGATTATGGCTCCGATCAAAAAACCACCGAAGGCTGACAAGGCAATAAGCAGGAACGGCAGGATCATTCCGAATCGATTGGCGGGATATACGGTGCCATAAATGTACGGCGAAAGGTTTTGAGGTGAGACCGACCACGACAATTCGCGAATGGCCCCGCTACTATCGATCACAGTCGCGAGGATGTTGCAGGTGAACGAATCGGGAACCTGCCGATCGAATATCTGTTTTACAGGAAGGGAGACATTTACATCGAATCCACGGCTTTTTTCGATATGAATGCCAAATGGCACAGCCACAGGATTGGTTTCTTGCTTGATGCCGAAGTTACCGTTCGAGCGGTAACCTGCCTGAACTGTGGTTCGGAATGGTTGACCTTCAAGCGGAACCGTCACGATGTAAACATTTTTTGTGAGATAGGGTTTGCGTTTGCATGACCCATCAATTGCGACACGAAGGCCGAGAAGTTTTCGGACTTCGGGCGAAACGGTATCGCTGAGATACGGATCGAAACACGCCAAGGAAACGCAGATTTGTTGATTGTCGCGGTACATCATGGCATTTGCGGATACATCTCGAAGCGATGCGTTGCCGCCAGATTGTAACAGCATCTTTTCGGAGTGGGAAAAGTTTTTGCCGAAGGGGATTTTAACCGATGGCACTGGCTTTTTGATTCCCAGAACAAATATTCCGGAAAGTATGGACGTGTGAATCGTGCTGTCGGGCATTAGTGCTTCGGCATAAAGACTCGCGCCAGTTAGGAGTTGATCGTAAACGGAATCGAGGTTCCAGAGTACGCGGTACGGCGGATTCGAAAGTCTGCCGAGAGAAACCATTTCCTGCTCACCTTCGCTGCCGCGCATGCACTGTGCAAAGAGTTCTATCGATACGACGGGAATCTTGGGCTCAACTTCGACCGTACAGGCACTTGAATGTATCACAGTGAACGGAGAAGGCGACTTGAAGAGTATCACGGAGTCGGATGACTGCAAGATTTCAGCGCGCAGAAACGCTGTTGACAGAACTATTGCTGTAAAAACGAAACGGTGCAGGTCACTTTTCATATAAAAGCCTGTCCGAATTCGGGCAGAAGTAAATGGGTGTAGTAGGACTCGAACCTACGACCTCCGCGATGTGAACGCGATGCTCTAACCAACTGAGCCATACACCCGTAACATCAACAAAATAGAAGCCGCCTTCCACAATGGCAAGAACTTGTTTCCAGCTTAGTGGTCGGGCCGGTTTTGAATCAGATTTCTATCGGATACTTCCCAGTAAAACACGCCTGACAGAAATTTTCTTTCGGCATGTGTGTCGCTTCAAGCATTCCATCAACGCTTAAATATCCCAATGAATCGACTCCGAGATACTCTTCAATTTCTTTTACACTCATACCGGCGGCAACCAAATCGGTTTTTCTGGGCATGTCGATTCCGTAAAAGCATGGGCAGATAATCGGTGGCGAACTGATGCGCAGATGCACCTCGGCGGGCTCGGCGGTGCGGACCAGTTTGATGATCTTCTTCATTGTAGTGCCGCGAACGATTGAGTCGTCAACCATGACAATTTTCTTGCCTTTTAGAACGCCCTTGACCGTGTTGAACTTCAGCCTGACGCCGAACTCGCGGCCGTCTTGCTGAGGCTGAATGAATGTTCTGCCGACATAGTGGTTTCGCACAAGACCAATGTCGTAGCGAAGGCCTGATTCTTCGGCGAAACCCAGCGCCGCAGTCGTTGCGGAGTCAGGAACGCCCATCACAAAATCGGCTCCCGGAACCGGCGATTCTTTTGCAAGTTGGCGGCCGAGTTTGCGACGGATTTTATCTACATTCTCGCCAAAGATGAACGAATCGGGACGCGAGAAATAGATGAACTCGAATATGCAATGCGCCGGATTACTTACAGGCTCGAAACGCGGGATCTGGAAGGTGTCGATGCGATCTCCCTGAATGCGAATCATCTCGCCGGGCAGAACTTCACGGACATATTCGGCACCGATAAGATCGAAGGCGCAGGTTTCCGACGCGACGCAATGACCGCCGTCGCCGAGTTTACCGAGCACCAGAGGGCGAACGCCCCAAGGATCACGTGCAATGTATAAAGTGTCTTTTGACAGAAAGAGAATCGAGTACGATCCCTTGACATGTGCGAGTGCATCGAGGATCATCGCTTCCATCGCCGGATATTTTGAGCGGGCGATAAGATGCATTATCACTTCGGTATCGGTCGAGGATGTGAAAATCGAGCCGTCGGCTTCCATCTCGGATCGAAGCGCATCGGTGTTTACAAGGTTGCCGTTATGTGCTGCCGCGAGCTGACCCGCTTTGAAATCGATAAGGAAAGGCTGAGCGTTTGTCGGACTTGAAGATCCGGTAGTGGAGTAGCGCACGTGTCCGATTGCGTGCGGCCCTTCCAGTGATTTCATCATTTCAATATTGCGGAAGACACTTCTGACAAGTCCCATGCCGGTGTGCCGCGAAAGTTTTTCACCGTTACTGGCTACGATTCCGGAACTTTCCTGGCCGCGGTGCTGGAGCGCGTAAAGCCCGAGGTAAGTCAGGTTTGCGGCGTCGGGGTGGTTGTAAACCCCGAACACTCCGCACTCTTCATGCATGGAATCCATTCTGTCTTCTAAATCGATAAGCTCGCTACGGTCGTCGGAAAACTCATGCATGGTCAGCTGTTCACCTTTTTGTTTCGCTCGATTGCTGCGGCTACAAAATCACGGAATATCGGATGTGGATCGATAGGCCGACTCTTCAGCTCCGGATGGAATTGCACGCCAATGAAGAACGGATGGTCTGGAAGTTCGACGATCTCGACAAGTCCACCGTCGGGAGATGTTCCAGACAGTTTCATTCCGTTCTTTACAAATTGATCGCGGTAGTCGTTGTTGAATTCGAACCGGTGGCGGTGACGTTCGGAAATGATTTCTTTGCCGTAGATCTTTTCGGCGAGCGAACCAGTGGCGAGTTTGCATGGCATTGCTCCAAGACGCATCGTGCCACCGAGGTTCATTACCTTCTTTTGTTCTTCCATCAGGTTGATGATCGGATGCGGAGTCTCAGGCGTGAACTCGATGCTGTCGGCGCCTTTGAGCTTGAGCACATTGCGGGCGAATTCGACGGCGGCCATCTGCATTCCAAGACAAATGCCGAACATCGGGATTCCCTTTTCGCGGGCGTAGCGGATTGCTTCGATTTTGCCCTCGTGACCACGTGTTCCGAAACCGCCTGGAACCAATATCCCATCGACACCGGCGAGCGCGGCTTCGGGGCCATTCTCCTCAATAGTATCTGTCGAAACATTGACGATCTTGACCTTGGTCGAATGGAACGCGCCGCCATGAGCTAAAGATTCGTGGATCGACTTGTACGCGTCGGGAACTTCGGTGTATTTGCCGACCATCGCAATACGAACCGTGCGCTGGGCGCTGATTACGCGGTCGATATAGTCGCGCCAGAGCTTAAGGTCGAGGCGTTTGGCGTTAAGCCCGAAATGATCGACAATGAAGTCGTCGAGTTTCTGAGCGGCAAACATGAGCGGAATCTCGTAAATCGAATGATCAACGTCGGTTGCCTCGATCACAGCGTCTTCATCAACGTTGCAGAAGAGGGCCAGTTTGTTCTTAATTTCCTTAGAAAGCGGAACCTCGGAGCGGCAGACGAGCAAATCGGCAATGATACCGATTTCGCGAAGTCGCTGGGCCGAATGCTGGGTCGGTTTGGTCTTGACCTCGCCGGCCTTGTGCAGATACGGAACCAATGTCACATGAATGAACATCACATTTCCACGGCCTTCCTTCTGACGGAAGATACGCAGGGCTTCAAGGAATGGATGACTCTCGATGTCGCCAACTGTGCCGCCGATTTCGGCGATCACGACATCGACATCGGGAGAAGCAACCGAGCGGATCGCTTCGCAGATTTCGCCGGTGACGTGAGGAACAACCTGCACCGTTCCACCGAGGAAATCACCGCGACGTTCCTTCTTAATAAGCGTGTCATAAATGCGTCCTGCCGTGTAGTTGCAGTTGCGCGATGTGGTCACGCCGGAGAATCTTTCGTAATGTCCAAGGTCGAGGTCGGTTTCGGCACCATCGTCGGTGACATAGACTTCGCCGTGCTGGTACGGGCTCATCGTGCCGGGATCGACATTCAGATAGGGATCGTATTTCTGGTGAACCACGCGAAGACCGCGCGAACGGAGCAAAAGGCCAATCGAGGCCGCTGTAATTCCCTTGCCGAGGGAAGAAACAACTCCGCCCGTAACAAAGATGAACTTGGACATCCGGAACTCCCGTAGGACAGGTTTTGAAGAAGGGATAAAATAGTATTCTGCGCCGGTTGGCGGGCGGGCTGATTTTTCCGATGACTTTGCCCTGTGTTCTGACCACTTGCACGATGTCCTGAGATGAATTTCATAGTGCAAGTCCCGATTTATGTTTTTACGTTGGTTTGTTTATCGTGTTTCCGGCAATTATTCGTGTGGTTTATGGTCGAAAGAACATCAGACATATCTTGCCGGAAGCGCAAAATCACTTTATAGAATCAGAGCTGTCGGACAAATCCGATCCGCCCCATTCGACGACGGTAAATCCTTTACGTCCCGGGTTAGTCAACTTTTGAGGATTAATTGCGATGCGTGTTTTAAGCGGACGGAACAGCATAAGGAATCTGTTTATCGTTTGTGGCGGCGGAGATACCGACAACGAAATTGCTTCGGCATAGCTACTCCGTGCGAAGTGGATATAGTTGTAACTGTTCTGCTTCAACTTTGGAACCCAGTAAATGATAAACTCCTGTTTTTCACGATAGTTCAGCCCGAGCGAGTCCAATGCTTTGTCGAGAAATATTTCCGTCGAATCTCCGGCAACGCAGAAGCCGGTGCTGTCGTCGGGATGGATGTTTCCGGTGCCTTCCCAGAAGAGTGAATATAGATGTCTGCCGGTGATTTTATCGACAAGCTCACCGGAAGGATTTGCTTTTACCTGCCAGCCGGTAGTGGAATCGTAGGTGGGATAGGTGTAGGTGAGATGTCCGGCGTGGAGATTGAGGTGGACGCTTAGGTTTGTGGTTGTAGCGGGGTAGAGGTATATGATTGGTTTGGCTACACCGCGATGAGAAAAATCTTCTCTGACAAAAGCATTCATATCTCCAATGGATATCGTAGTGTCTTTTTCTGCATTTACAACAAACCAAAGGCCATTTTCTTTTTTACAATGAACACGAAAAGCATATTTGAATGAAACATTGTTACGAAAATATGATCCAGTCGAAACGATCAAGTTTTGTGTGGGTTGAAAAGGAGCGCTTTTCAGTGCTTTCAGAGTGTCAGAATTTGAACTGCAGCAATCAGATGTCCTGTTGTAAACCTGTACCGGCTTAAAATCATTAGAAGTCTCGAAATATTTCTGGCGGAGTTCCTCTAACTGAGCCTTTGTGCAATGCTTGTGTGTCGCAAAGAAAAATTTTGAAGAGTCTTTGTATGAAAATCCCATTACATATTCCTGAGCAGCATCTCGGGCCGTGAAAGCTCCGATATGATTTTCCGGCAATGATTTCGTATAGGATATTCTAATGTGGACAGGATCCTGCGAAAGCGAAGTAATCTGCACCGACTGAAACATTGCGCCATTTGGAAATAACTTTGGGCCAAACATAGTATTTCCAGAGATGGTATTAGCCATATTTGGGTACGTAACCGGGATATCAGCTTCAACCAGACTCGCACTGTCTTTGCAAACAAAGAATGAATCGGATAAAACATCTGAGCAGGTCATGTCGCGCCAGCGTTGCGCACAAAATGGGCCGTCCGCACCAATTCTTATATGAGAACCGCTTGGAGAACCCATCAAATAGAACCAGTAAATCTTTCCGGGCAGAAGAGTTTTGTCAATCGGCTTTGCACTAATTTTCAGTGTATCGTTCAATGAACTTTCGCCCGCATTTACGGCCGGAATAACTGCATTGTCCGCATCTATAACGCATTGCGTTTCTGCCCACCAGATTTTAGCCGCAAACGCGGGCATACATGCGCAAGTCAGCAACATAATCACGAGCCGTATTGATAGGATTCTTTTCATGAGGTACTCCAGAGTAATTTCAAACAAAACTATTCCCGAAATATCGCCACCGCTTCCTTCATGAAATCAGAAATAGCGATTCCCTGCGGACAGACGCCTTCGCAGGCTTTGCAGTCGGTGCATTTACCGGCCTTGCCGTCGATGCGGCTGTAGCCGGTGAGCCAGGGATTCGGATCGTTCCATATCGATGCGTGGTTGATGGCCGACAAGACATCGGGTATATCTACGCCTGATGCGCATGGCATGCAGTATCGGCAGGCGGTGCAGTCGGCTTTCACTTTTGCGCCCATTGCATTACGCAGCTTGGCGAACATAGCCAGTTCTTCTTTGTCAAGAGAACCGGCGATTCCGCTTTCGGCGACGTGGATGTTTTCTACAACCTGTTCCATGCTGTTCATGCCGGAGAGAAGACTCGTGACACCTGTCTCGTTCCACACAAAACGCAGCGCCCATTCGGCAGGACTCCGTTTGATTGTTGATGCCTCGAATACCGCGTTCATCTCCGGTGGAAGTTTCTGCGCGAGTTTGCCGCCTTTGAGCGGTTCCATCACCACGACTCCAATGCCTTTGTCTGCGGCGTATTTCAGACCACGGTATCCGGCCTGAAAATCTATGTCCATGTAGTTGTACTGGATCTGTGCGAAGGTCCAGTCGTATTCGTCGCAGATGCGAATGAAATCATCGGCCATTCCGTGAAACGAAAACGAAGGAAACCGGACTGTTCCCTCAGCTTTCTTTTTGTCGAGGAACTCGCGAACGCCGAGCTTCTTCATTCTGTCCCACATCTCGCCGTTGAGTCCGTGCAGAAGATAGAAGTCGAGGTAATCGGTTTTCAGTCTTGCCAATTGTTCATTCAGAAATGTTTGCATCTGTCCATGCTCGAACAAATTGAACAGCGGCATCTTGGTCGCGAGATTGACTTTCTTTCTCCATTCGCCCGACAGCGCTTCGCCTACGAAAGGTTCACTTTCGCCGCGCTGACCGAACACCGCCGCATGATAGAAATAAGCTGTATCGACATAGTTGACACCCTTGTCGATTGCGAAGTGCAAAAGCTCTGTCGCTTTAAAAGAGTCGATCTTTTCCGGCTTGCCATCGATGGTCGGAAGCCGCATGCAGCCGAAGCCGAGAATAGAAAGATCGATACCGGCTTTTGCGAGTTTTCTGTAAAGCATAATGTAGTCCTTTTTAATATTTGAATTTATCTGTTGCTGGTGATAAACATAAAACATGCGGATTGAGAGAGCTTTTTTGTCACGTCCAACTGTGATATTTAGGATCATGACAATTCCGCTAAAATTATTTTCCTTTTCAATAAGCAACGAAAGAGTCAAAGATGAATCAGATTCACGAAGAGGACTGGGCAGAAGACAGTTGGGCCTGTCATACCGGAAAATTTGATGGAATCAAGGATGTAACAGCTGATACTGATGCCGTTACTGTGCAGAAAAATGCACAACCGATTCCAAAGAGCTATTTCTCCAAAGCAGAAGAGGTAGATAGTCAAGGTCAAGCTAATTAAATTTTAAAAGCTATCCTGAAATCAATTTTTTCTGTTACACATTACGTAATCATCTTCGTTTTTTCGTTTCACTTTACGTAACAGGATTCATACGCCGGCGCGAAGTTCACTCACTTTGTGACCTCTCCGTGACCGGATTCTTCCTAAATGTTCCTCTCAAAGAAAGGGTTTCCCGATGGAAACAGCTATCATGGATCTAAACACAACCATCATGAGCGATCTTCAGCTCCACACGCTGGGAGTTGGAGTCACTGGCATTATCCTGCCATTGAGCAATCTCGATCCGTTCATCGCAGAAATCTGCGCCAAAGTCAATGCGGACCTTGGCGAGCACAACAAATCACTTTCCCGCGAGACTGTCGATCCAGACACTGCGCGGCTGAAAGATGCCAACAAAAAACGCGAAAAGGCATTTAACTATCTGCGCGATAAAGTGAGGGTGGAGCTTGACTCACACGAAGCCATTCTTTCCGATGCGGCGCATCAAATATGGGATATTTTTACAAAACACGGAACAAATCTCAGGGGACTCACCTACACCGAAAGATCGACACGGATCGATGCAATCATGATGGAACTTTCCGCAGTAGTAAATACTCCGTTGATCGCAAGTCTTGGGGTAAACTCCGCTGTTGAAAATCTCCGCGCTACGGAAACAGCTTTCGACACCATCGTGAAAGAGCGTGCAGGGAAAGCTGGAGAAAAACATTCCGTTCTTCTTAAAACAGAATCAGTCGGAATACTTCGCAGGGATCTGCATTCATTGGTTTACAACTTCGATTACAAATATGCCAAGTCAACAGATCAGGATTATATCCGCGCAATCGCGGCAATCAATTCCCTGATAAGTAATGAAGTTGCAATTGCAAGAATGCGTAAGACAGATGCGGCAAAAGCAGCTGAAAAGAAAAAACCGGCAGCATCGGTTCAACAGTAACAAACTCAAACTCTCCAAAAGACAGAGCCGTCTCAATCTTTGGGCGGCTCTTTTTACAGCTTCCTGGTCACTTTTCATTGAATGCATGTGGATTCGCCGGTTTTTCTGATCAAAGTTGAAGAAAACATATGTATTGTTTGACTTTGAATGATTGAAGTTGAAGAATGCTGATGCGTTCTAAGCACTGAACGACTGGAGCAGAAGAATGCGCGTGCAATCTTAGTTTTTGACGATCAAAGTTGAAGAAAGCGTCTGCATTCTCAGACTACGAACGATTGAAGCCTAAGAAAACATCTGCATTCTTTGGATTGGATGAGAGAAATTGAAGAATGCGGGTGTGATTGAAGAAATTGATCATTGGCATTAGAGATTACACTGTGTAATTGCCAGATTGGCAGAAAATGTCTGAACCCGAATCGTGGGAAGAAAGATAATCGTCGAAAAAAGCGCCATTTGTCTTTTCAC
>CAIOZP010000348.1 GCA_903862805.1 uncultured Fibrobacterota bacterium | reverse complement strand
CGGCCGAAACCGCTTCTGCTCTGTCGCGCCGTGTAAAGAATCACCTTGCCGTTTACCGCCATGCTGCTGCCAGCCGAAGGCGTCTGCTGTTCGATCTTTATTCCGTCTCCGATGATCTCGAAGGCAAGTCCTGCTTTTGCAATCGCCTTGTTTGCAGATGCCGTATCGAGTCCGCAAAGATCAGGAACCTTTTTCTGGAGCACGGTCGTCTTCGCATGAACCGCAGACGAATCGAGATTACCAGCCTCCAGAAGTTTCTCGGCAAACTCAAGCTCCGGATGACTCACGATCTGCTTGACAATCTGCTCGAAGGCAGGCGCCGCAACCGTTCCACCGAAGCCGCCGCCGATAGTCGGCTCGTCGATCATCACTCCACAAACGAGCATCGGATTCTCGGCCGGAACAAAACCGATGAAGCTCGACCAGACCTTGCTTCGCGAGTAGGTTCCGGTGGTCGGATCGATCTTCTGGCTCGTGCCGGTCTTGCCCGCAAGCGACATCCCCGAAAGCGAAATCGTTTTCGCTGTTCCGAAGTTGACGACCTGCTTCATCATCGCCCTCATCCGCGACGCAGTCTCGGCCGAGATCACCCGCCTCTTTGCATGAGGCTCGAAGAGATCACCGTCGATGTGCCGATCACCGCCAACACCTTCGACAACCAGCGGCTCAAGAAGAATCCCGCCGTTTGCGATTGCCGAGAAGGCCATGACCATCTGCATCAGAGTCGCCATAACTTCCTGCCCCATTGCCATGGTGACAAGCGTTCTGCCCGACCACTTCTCGATCGGATGAACAATACCGCCTGCCTCGCCAGGAAGCCCCAAGCCACTGGGAGTCCCAAGGCCGAAGTTGATCGCATAGCTGTACAGATTTTTCTCTCCAAGCTTGCCCGCTATTTTTGCAAAACAGACATTGCTCGAATAAGAAAGAGCCTCCGTAAAACTTATGCGGCCGTGCGGTTCATCGTCGTGAATCGTCTGCCCGTAAATTTCAAAGATCCCGTTATTCGCATCGAGCGTATCGTTTTCGCTCTCTATTTTTTCCTGAAGTGCAGCCGATGCCGTGATCACTTTAAAGGTCGAACCCGGCTCGTACATTCTTGCAATGCATCCGTTCTGGCGATCATCATCACTGAAGTTGCGCCAGATGTTCGGATTGAAGTCGGGGTAGTTCGCCATAGCCAGAATCCGCCCTGTCCACGGATCAGCAACAACGCATGTCCCCTTCTTCGCAGCGTATTTCCTCACGGTCTCGGCCAAAACTTTTTCGGCAATCTTCTGAACCTCAAGGTCGATTGTAAGCTTCACATCGGCACCGTTGACCGCTGACTGCGTCGGAAGTCCGAGCCTCGCATATCGACGGTTTCGACCATCACGACTCACGATCTCCCAGCCGTCCTGACCGCGCAGATATTTGTCGTAGGCATACTCGACACCGCCGAGTCCGCTGCCATCTGCGCCGGTCCATCCGATCATGCTCCCAGCCACGTTTCCGTAAGGGTAAACACGCTTTGTCAAAGAACGTCCCTTATGAACCGGAACTGAATCTCCACTCTCTGCAAACATCTTTCCGTTGACCGAGATCGCGCTGTCGATGCTTCGCGAAAGACAATTGCCGGATCTATCCAAAATCTGCCCTCGTGTCGCATGAATGATCTCTCGGTCACGCGACTGAGCGGTGCTTCGTTTCGCGTAGGTCGATCCTTCCAAGACCTGAATCTGAAAGAGCCGTCCCACTATCGCAAGAAACAGAATCGCAAGCAACGAAGTCACAATCGCAATGCGGATCCGATGACTCTCCATCAGTTCCTGCTTTGCATGAATGTCCGCTTTATCGCCGAGAAAAACGATCCGCCGCTAAGCATTCCTTCTTCACCATTCGACATGCGGATCACCTCTATCTGCGCTGCGGCCGGATAATCAAGCCCCAGATTTTCCCGTGCGATTTTTTCGATCCGCTGAGTCG
>CAIOZP010000347.1 GCA_903862805.1 uncultured Fibrobacterota bacterium | reverse complement strand
TTGTCAACACGATTCGTGTCTGGCTGATGAGACTTGACAGAAGGGAATTCATGGCGGCGACATCAAGAGGCTCGTCCTGGGCACCGAAATAAAGCGCACCAAGCGTTTCGGTTCCCCAGACAAGCGGAATGATGTTCTCGTATCTGAAAGGAAGTACCGGCACTGGCGTAGTTCCGGTGACATCACCGGCAAGTGCCACATGCTTCGGCTTGACTCTGCGTCCGTTGATCTGCATCTCGTCAGGAACGACGGCATTGTATCTGTCCACCGTGGACTGCACGATCGACACTACCTTCTGATCGGAAACATCCTCGCGTCCCCAGTAGAGGAAATCGTGATAGCGTTTCTTGACAGACAGGAATCCGCAGAGATCTATCTGAAGGTTCGACTTGACTGTGCTGAACAAGCGCTCGACCACTTCGCCGAGATCTACCACGCCAATGAATTTTTCGGAATATCCGCCGACGAGCGACAGCTCCGACAGCTTTCTGCGAAGCGAGTCGTACAGCGTGGCATTGCTCACGGCACTTCCGGCCTGAGCGCACAGAACCTCGGCAAGGTTCAGTTCCATGTCGGAGAATAAAGTGCCGTCGGGACGATTGATACTGACCACGCCAACGACCTCGTCAGATGCCATGAGCGGAACAACAAGTGTCGATCCTGAATACGTTCCGGGGAAACCGGCCTCGACTTGGGGAATTGTCTTGGCTCCGTGTATCCTGATGGACTTTCTGTTTCGTGCAGTCCAGCGGGCCGATGGACAGAACTCAGGATCATCGGCCGCGGGACTTCCAGCTGGCAGAGGGCCGCGTTCACGCACAACCTTCAATCGTGCGGCCGTCTTGTCCCAGAGAAGAAGCATTCCGTTTACACCCGAAAGACTTTTCATTGCCGACTCGAATGCGGCATCAAGGATTTCGCTTACTTCGTGCATACCTGAAATGCGCAAAGATGTTTCGTGGAGTGCCGCAAGTTTGGTCAGTGCCTGGTTTTCCTGAACCATTTTCGATGTGCGGATAGCCTGCGCGACCTTGCTCGCATACATCTCTGCCTGAAACGGTTTGACGAGAAAATCAAGGGCTCCGGCATGTGAAGCCTCAAGTGCCGAATTGACATCAGGGAATCCGGAGGTAACCAGAACCTGTACCGTTTCATCAACGGCCTTGATGCGCTTGAGAAGTTCGATGCCGGTGATGCCCGGCATGAAAATATCGGTCACAACAATTCGCGGTCTTCGATCAAGGAAAAGTGCAAGTCCTGCTTCGCCATTCGGCGCGGTAATCACTTCAACATCAAGATCCTCAAGGGCGGCTTTAGCGATTTCGAGAATATCTTCGCTGTCATCGACAATGAGGACGAGTTCTTTATCTTTATTCGCCATCGGCAGGAATCATCCGTATTATCTGCCTTGCCATCAATCAAACGCACAGGCTTTAGACTTCATCAAAACGGCCCCGATCGCTTCGGAACCGACATAGAGAATATATGCTGAAACCTTGATGGAGGTAAAGTGCTGAAACACAGACGCTTCACTCTTCCATTTTTACGACGTTCTTCCAACCCGAACTCATCCAGATCTTTCCTGCGCTGTCAACCACGAAGCAATTGAGTCCGCGCTTTTCAACGTAAGCCACTATCGAATCTGCCGCCCATCCAAACAAACCGGTGCTAAGATATTTGCTCTGGAGGATATTGTCACTTGCGATAGTCAGGCTCTGATTCCGTGTCGCGCTGTAGCCTGTTTTCGGGTTGAAGATATGATGAACTCTGCGATGCCCGATCATCCTGAAATTTTCGTAGTAGCCTGAAGTGAAGATGCTTCGTGTCTGCAAAGGAACCGCAGCCATCAGGGTTCCGGACTTTCTTGGATGCATGATTCCTATCATCCACGGCTTCCCGTCGGGCTTGCAGCCGCGTCCAAGAATATCGCCGGAAGTGATCAGATAATTTTTATATCCGAGACGATCTAAAAGTTTCGCCGTTTGGTCAAAGGCATAGGCTTTTGCAAAGCCACCGGCATCAATTTCGCTTGCCGGATCGGAAAAGAAAAGCGTGTCGTGGCCAGCAGAAACCCGAACCTTTTTCACTCCCACGTGAGTAAGTACCGAATCGACCTGAGCCTTTGTCGGCATGGCTGTTGAATCGGCATCGACCGTGGTGGATGTTTCGGAAAGCCCCCAGAATTCTTTCAGTGGAAGCTCGGTGATGTCGTACATGCCGCCGGTGCTGTCGTTCCATTCGAGGGCTTCGGCGATCATGCCTCCAAGACCTTTGTCGATAAGCACGGTATCGTGACTGCGATGGTTCAGCACCGACAGCTCCGACGATGCTCCACTCTGCGAATAATGATCGCCCCAGAATGCCAACACTGAATCGACCTGCTTCCAGGCTGCTTCGATTTTCTCATTCGATGCGCCGGTGGCAATCGCCACATTCACATCCATGTCCATCCGGAAGAAATCGCGCTTGACAACACGCGCCTTTTCACATCCCGACAAAAGAACCAGAACAACGCCGAATGATACCGCACGAATCAGAAATGATCTCAAGATTTCCCCGCAGAAAAAGGCCGACTACAACAAGGCCCAAACATAAAACATGCCCTGATGATTTGCATCGCTCAACAATCCGGATTTTCTAAACACTGCAGTCTGACGACATTTCGGGTACACATCACTTATCATCGGGATTATTGGGTGATACCTCGTTGAGAAGTTCATCGGTATCATGCTCTAAGGTTGTAGAATCAGCGTACATTTCGGCGATCATCTTTTCTGCCTGCTGCCGTGACATTGATTCAAGAAGGTGCGAGTAGTTGTTGATTTTGTCAACCTGGATTCCGGCAAACATCGCGAAAATCCCCAGGAAGAACGGTGCCGTGTCAATCACATAAAGCAGGGCGGACGTTTGTTGGGCTTTAATTAATGTCGCACAGGAAATATGTCCGAAAGACAAAAAGGCTTGAAGCAAAGTTGACGCTATCGGGAACAGAAGCCCAAACATCGCACCGTAAAGTGCATAATTTGCGGTATCTTTTTTAAATGGGAATCCCATAATCAAATCTCCCCGAAAGGGCTTGTTTACAATGCAAACTGGTAATTGTCAACGAAGTCAGGAAATATGTTCATTTTGTGCATCAAATACGGAATTGTCCGACAATGAGATTCAGTCGGTGTGAAAGTTCTTTCATGTTCTGCGCAAGGCTGTTTATTTCGCCTATTCCGTTAACCGTTTCCTCCACCTCGGCACTGACCATCAGTATGTTCGAGGAGACCTCGGATAAGCCTTTGGCAGTCTCGGAAACATTGCGAGCAACTGAATCGACACTGAGACTTGATGTACTTGCATTTTCGGAAATACTTCCGACCTGCGATTTCAGTGCCTCGACCTTTTGGACAATGCTTAATGAAATCTCGCTGAGATTGCCAATGATCGCGGCGACCTCGTTCACACCGTCGGCAGACTTGCCGGTGGTTCTGCGCATTTCCTCAATCTGAGCGCCTATGCTTCCTGTGGCGCTGAAGGTCTTCTGGGCGAGGTCGCCAACCTCCTGCGCGACCACGGTGAAACCGCGTCCGGCTTTTCCGGCGGTTGCGGCTTCGATCTTTGCATTGATGGCAAGCAGGTCTGTTCTTTTCGCAATTCCGGTAATGATGTCGGT
>CAIOZP010000346.1 GCA_903862805.1 uncultured Fibrobacterota bacterium | reverse complement strand
GTTGATAGGCACAATGAGCATGCTCGTGTCGGTGCCGTTGCGTGTCGGTGCCGTGAGCGCACGCAGATTGAAAGTACCTCCAGGCGATGCAACTATCGGTTTGTCCCAGCCCATGTAAGCCCTGACCCATGCCGACGGCCGCACGGGAATGAAACCTTGTGCCGCACTATATCCGGCCACGTCCATCAGACAGAAATTGCCGACCTGCGGTTCGCCGCTGATTGTTGAATAGAGGTCGGGAATACCGAGCTGACGTGCGATTTGGTTGGTGAGAATTCCGCGCATTCCCCAGTTAAGGCTGTCTTGATTCGATGTCTCGGAGCAGAGCATAAGCTCGTCTATGTTGAGCTGTTTTGATGAGTCGCCCGCCGCCGGAATACCGGCACTGCCATTGTCTTTGCGAATAATTCCCTTGATCGTGTCGGCATAAGCCTTGAAGAAATCCTGCGAAATGAAGGCGTCGATCATGTCGGAAGGGCTGTCTCCGTAGGCCGATCCGTTGTATCCGCCGTCGGTGAGCTTTGATGCACCGGCGTGGAAAAGTATGATTGCGGCCTTATGTTTCGAGCCATCGACCGGATCTATCCAGTAGAAAACATTCTGACCTGCGGTGGTGTCTGCACTGATATGTTTCAGCGGGGAATCGCCGGAGGCATCGATGGTGTTCACTGCGTCGAGAACAAACTGCATCAGGCCTTTGGTCATGCGATAGTAATAGTCATCCCAGGATTCAGAGGAGATTTTGTTGCCAGGCGAATAGTACGGCATGTCGTTCGGTACTTCGTAGGCACTCTGCTGCGACGATCCGCTCGGAAAAATCTTTGACTGAAGGACAAGATGCCCGTTTGACACACGCGAGAAATAATCGCTTACCGACGCAAGCTGAGCAGCAAAGTAAAGCGAATCGTGCGGCAGAATATCGTAATGATATTTGCCGCTTTTGGGATTGTTCGCTTCGGCGTTATTGATAGGGTAGTGGCTCAGTTCCGTTAAGTCGCGGCGCGTGTAGATCTGCGGACCGGTTCTGTCGAAAATTCCGAAATGCCCGTTGCCGGTTGTAAGGTCGGAGGAATCAGGTTTGAATGCCACGCGAAGGGCAATCACGACAAGTGTATCGGTTGTGTTGCCAGAAGGATAGCTGCGGTTCATCACTTTATAAGGCGCATCGGCCGAAGTGGAAACAATTCTTTTCAGCGAGTATCCGATGTGCTTTCCGTAGGGAGCGAGCGCCGCACCAAGTGGAGGCTTGGCTGCAGCGCTGACACTCAGGAAGCCTGCCGCAATAATCAGGAGAACCGACAACTTTTTCATATAACCACCAGAATGAAATCACCGGATATGAAAATGCGCGACAGTCGCCGCGCAAAATACCTGTGCCGTAACGAGACGGCAGAAGGGTGGGCGGTCAGAACATCGTATTCACACTGACACGCCATTGCCCGTCGCGCGGTCTTTTGTTGGGTGAATAGATATATGACCAGTCCACACCGATATTACCGTATTTGAGACCAAGGCCGAATGGCATTTCGTATCTGTCGCCGGCGACATCGATCATTCCGCCGATACGAAGCGCAAGGAAATTCAGGTAGCAGTATTCGAGTCCGCCGTGAAGCGTGATCTTCTCGAATTCGTCTTTGGTGGTTTCACCGGAGGTATCGTTAATAACATCGTCGTAGATTGCTCTTACGAAGTTGTCGGGTTTGGAGTTCGGATTCTGCCTGACAATTTCACGATCGGCTTCGACGGTAAGCATGAGAGAGTGAAGCGGCGTCTGAAGCGGTGTGTATGAAAATCCTGTGCGCACCGTGAACGGAATCGGGTTGGCTTCTGTGGCATTTGTGCTTATATAGCTTACCGCCGGACCCATGTTCATAAGAACAAAGCCGAAGTCGAGACGCTTGATGATGACATTGCGTCGTAGAAGTCCGACATCGACGGCAAAGGTTCTACCGACTTCACTGTTGTCGTTGGTCAGTTTACTGCGTGCGAATTTCACGTTGGCGCCAAGCGAAAAATTCTTTGTGATCGGAAGCCCGTATGAAAGGGCACCGACAAATTCTCCGGCGTTATACTGACCTTCTACGACGCCGTTCTGATTTGTGATGTCGTTTTTGCCGAAGTTGAGATAGTTGAAGAATCCGCCGATGGTTCCCCATTCTTCGGTTGGGAAGACCGCGGCCACGGATGCGTGCCAGAGATCTGAGAGTTTGAGACTGGGAAGCAACATCTCCCAGAAGAAGGTTCCGCTGATCTGACCGCGGTTGTATTGGTTAACTGCCGACTCGGTGGCGATCCAGACGTTCTTGTCGGAAACGGCGATACCGCACACGTCGTTACCTTTTAAGACGTTATGTCCATGAAACGGCTTCCAGTGCGGAACTGTCACGACTTCGCCTTTGGCATTGGTCACACGTGTAGCTTCGTAGCGGATGGCACCGTCGTTGGTGGCGATCCACATCTTGGATCCTTTCGCATCTGCAAAACCTCTGACCACTGTTCCCGGGAACTTGTACCGCTTCCAGACCGTACCGTTGAACAACGCGAGCCCACCGTTTCCGCCGACCCAGAGATTTCCCTCATTGTCAAGCGAAACCGCAGTCACATTATCGGAGACGAGTCCTTCTTTTGATGTAATGACCGAGCATGAAGTATCTCCGCTGATTCTTGCGAGACCGGCAGGCGTTCCGGCATAGACAACACCTGTGGTAGAGACGGTTATGCAATTTATGCGTTTTGAATCAAGCTTGGAAATGGAGGTAATCGCCTTGAATGCGCCATCGCCGAATATCGCCGCACCGTTGTCGGTTCCGACGGCAATCACGCCACGATCATTAACAGAAAGTGAAACGATATGTTCGGATGGAAGTCCGTCAATCAGCGAAAAGATTTTCC
>CAIOZP010000345.1 GCA_903862805.1 uncultured Fibrobacterota bacterium | reverse complement strand
TTGCATCGTGTGCTTTGGCGATCAAAAAGGATTCGACCGGCGGACTCGAAATCGCGTTCGATATTGCCGCCGGTGACTCGGCGATCTTCGGGCCGGTACTTCTGCCCGACAGCACAGTCACGAGAAAGCGGATTCTTGCACGGGATGCCGCGCTTCCGATTGGAAAACCATTCTCGGCGGCCGCAATCCGACGTTCAATTTCACGGCTCGAACAACGGCCATACGTCGTTTCGGCAAATGCGATTTCTCTGCTCACGCGAAGATCTTCCGACCCGAAATTGCCCGACACAATTCTTGTTCCCTTCGATATTCGCGACAGATCTGGCATGGGAATCGACGGCGCAATCGGATACAGTTCGGCCGCTGGCGAAGGACTCACCGGCAATCTTGAGCTGTCAGTCCTGAACATTTTTCACGTTGGCGAAGCGCTGGCGGTTTCGTACCGTGGCGAAAAAGGATATCAGGCAGCGTCATTTTCGAGCGGACTGCCTCGACCCTTCGGTTTTCCATGCGATATCGCACTTTCTGTGGCGATGGAGCTTAAAGCCAACGATCACGGAAGCGTTTCGGGCGAGCTCGATTTTCTTGTGCCAGTCGCCGACAGATTGCAAACCGGACTCGCAATTCACGGCGAGGAACTGGAGATCGTAAACAGTCCGAGAACCTCGATCTACGGCGTTGACCTTCTTCTTCGGAAACCATTGGTAAAACCGCAACGGAAACTTTTCTACAGCGATTTCGCCCTGCGTGCCGGTTCATCCGCAGCAAGCAAAGCGGGCAAAACATATCCGAGATTCGATGTTGACATCCACACCGGCGGGCAGATTCCGGCGTCGAAGGTCATCGCGTTTTATTTCTGCGGATACGCACAGATGATCCGGCCAGTCAGTCAGCAGGATACCCTGAGCAGTTCCGAAAAGATCAAACTCGGCGGCTTCGGAAGTCTGCGCGGATACTCGCAGGATCAGTTTGCCGTCAGTGCCGCCGGATGGACACAGAGCGAACTGCGGCTGTTCTTCGGTCAGTACGGACATTTTTTCATTTTCGCCGACGGAGGAAGCGCAGTCTTTGACGACCAAACCTGGAACGCAAAAACAGCCATCGGACTTTTCGGCTACGGCGCGGGGATAAGAATTCCGGTTTACGGTGGAATTTTAAGCGTCGCCTACGCCCGCAACTGGCACGATGGCAAAACCCCCGGAAGAATCCACGCCGGAATAACAAGCGAAATCGCATCGGCCGTCGCGGCGATGATTAGATGATTTTTGCTTTGTAAAAAACGAAGAAGATCTCGTTTATTGGATGATTCGGTCGCCGAAACTTTGGGAGAGTGTTTTTAACGAATGAAACGGCTGCCTGACTTTTCAGACGGACAATTGAACGGATAAAAATGACAAACGGCTGGTTCTTTGACAGAATCAGCCGGTAATTTTCTGGTCAACCAGACTTTTGTATGGAATTTTCCCAGAACTGTGCTGATGGATGTTGGGAAATTAGAGAATTTCTTCAAGGGAAAATAGTCGCGCTCCATGACGGATCGTGACTATTTCTATGCCCGCTTCAGATGTTCGATAGACGATTCTGTAGCTACCTAATAAATATTCCCGTAATTTTGGAAGACTGAATTCCCTGACATTTCGACCAATTTCAGGATGCTATGAGATGATCTCGACAGCCGCAAAAACACGGCGTACAAATTCGTTTGAATAGTGCTCGGAATCGCGTGCGATAAATCTTTCGCTGAATCAAGACTTGAAAGAGCCCTTTCGGACCAACGAATAATCAGAGGCATTTTTCAAAACGTTTGCGAGCAACCTCGTGAGAAACACTATGGCCAGAATCGAGGTCTTGAAGTCCCTTTTCAACATCAAGCCTAAAGAGAATTTCCTCAAGGATATCATCTATAGAAACTTTGTCTGACATTGCGCTGATCATCTCGATCACCTGTTCTTTTTCACTCATAATAATTCCTTTTAGAAAACGATCCCATCGAATATACGAATTGGAATTGTTCTTTGTGGTCGTCGAATCGGTCTTACTTCTTTTCCGATATGTTGACGTTTTTCAGCTCCGTTTGAAGTTTGGCGAATCATTAGTCCTGAATAAGAAAGCCTGTAGAAGATGACGCATTCCGGTGAGAACATGGGGGAATAAGGCTCCCATGTTGTATTTTCGCGATTGAACTGTGTGGATTTAGTGCTTTGACAAAACGGGAATTGCTTCGTACATAAATGACTGAACTGATCTACAGAAATCTTGTCGGACAGGATCGCGTGAAAAGCGTGACCGCTTCCGCGTTTGCCTGCGGGCAGCTGGGACACGCTTATCTTTTTACCGGCCCTGTTGGTTCGGGCAAATTTGCGGCGGCGATTGATCTGGCGATGGGGATACTTTGCAAAAGCGAAACCGCGCCTTGCGGAACATGCAGTTCGTGCCGGTCTGTTCTTTCAAATACTCATCCAGATTTCCGATGTGTTTTCCCGATAGTTTTAGAAGCCAAGCACAAGAGAAGCGATGGCAAGGAGCTTTCGGAAGAAGGCTGGGAGCTTGTACGGACGC
>CAIOZP010000344.1 GCA_903862805.1 uncultured Fibrobacterota bacterium | reverse complement strand
GAAGACCCTGCAAGTCTCGTCCGCACTAATTTCCCAGAATGCAACGAAGGGAAACCCATTAAGTATTACGACAAGGAAACCGAAAAGACCATTGACGGTTTTCTGCTGCCAGACAAGGCGGTTTTCGTTGACGATTACCCGCTCAAAAGTTTCAACTTTAATGACTCCGGCGACATCGGCCTTGGCTCTGATTTGACACGGTATTATTGGAATGTCCGCTTCATTGGAACGAAAAAGTATTCAGAAGACAACAAAGATTACATTCGCTTTCGTTTCGAGGCGAAAAACAAGAAAACTCCCGACGACATTAAAAAGTTTTTATTCCTTTGGAAGTCCCTTGGCTTTTATTCGTCACAAATGCTGACCGGCGAGCAGATTGAAAAAGCGAAAGCCGATTTTGTGAAACAATATGGGGATTATGATTTCACGGCCTTAATCCAAAAGATTAACGATTCACAAAAAGTTGTCATGGCAACGTATGCCGGTGCGAGCCGAGAAGTAAAACAAACCACGCCAGCGCAATCGCCTTCCGGTTCGTCCTGGGGTTCTGCCGACGAAAGAAAATTGGTTGGAATCTATCAGTCTGTAAAACCGCCGTATGTGTTGCAGTTGTCATACGGTGGCAAGGTGACAATGCAGAATTTAGAATCCAATGACAGCAGCACCGGCAAATGGCTGATTCGCAACGGCACGTTGGTAACGATTTGGGATTCCAACCAAAGCGAGACGGAATATAACATCAATGCCGACGGCTCGTTTAAGAGCAGCCACGGCCTTTTGTTCGTCAAAACACCCTAATGAATCCAACGGTGATTTGTTTATGAAACTTTCAATCATCAAGAAAACCATCGGGAAACGTGGCTGGTTGGGCATCATCATATTTGCGTGGGGAGCCTTCGGGTTTATCACCGCACGTAGCACGGCCAATCTGATTGCGAATACACCTTTGGGACCAGATGCCGGAATCAATGCCAGCGCAGATGCGTATTACAATGACCAAGCGAAAGAACTTGGTTACAGTTCCGCCGAAGATTATCTCACAGCGGATTACCGAAAGAATGGCAGCGGTCAAATGGTGTTTGGGGCTGCGTTTATCGGCTGGGGATTTTGGAAATATGGACGGAAGAAAGTTGGCAGCGAAAATCAGCAGACACAAACCGACAAACCCGCTTCGTAAGGTCGGCGATTTCAGAAACCACAACTCCGCCAGTCACAAAACTGGCGGAGTTTTTTATTTGGCTCGCTGGCCTTTGCCCAAATGAAACAGGCGCAAATCCGATTTCCCGACGATGCGGCCTTCCCTTGTCCGTGTGACATCATTTCTTGAATCGTAATGCGCCGACAATTTGCCTTGGCCGTCCCTTAACCATGCGCCGTCAAACTTCGCTATTATGCGTCCCTCACGATTCCTAATGTAATTATCGCTCATAGATTTTAAGCGTTTTGGATTTTCAGAATGTTGCGGACGGTGGCGGGATACCAATTCTTTCCGTTCCGTGTTGGAATCCCTCGGCGATTCAGACATTCACAGATGCCTTGAAGCGTTTCAACACCAGCCGATTTGATTTCTTGAATGATTGGAAAAATCTTGGTGGCGAAATCCACCTTGGCCGCTTTGTTTGCCGCTACCATTTTGATTAAGGCGTTTTGGGGATTCGGATTTCCAAGTTTGACACCCTTCGCCTTGGCTGCGGCCAATCCCAAACGTGTGCGTTCTGAAATCAATTCTCTTTCCCGCTGTGCGAGTAAAGCCATGACCCCGATAGTGAAGCGGTCAGCATTCGGCGCATCACAACAAACGAAATCTGCGCCGGAGTTTTGAAGGCGTAAAAGGAACTCGGCATTTCTTCCGAGCCTGTCCAGTTTTGCGATTGCTACCGTCCCCCCGATTCGCTTGGCGTGTTCAAGTGCTGCGGCCAGTTGCGGTCTGTCATTACATTTACCGCTTTCAACTTCACTGAATTCATTTTCCAGAACTCCATTCTGTGATTCAACGAAACGGCGAACAATGAGACGTTGCGAACTCATTCCATTGCCATCAAGACCTTGGGTTTTTGTGCTTACGCGGTAATATGCGATGTATTTTTTAATCATGGACAACCAGTAATCCAAGACGCCAGCGCCCGGCAAAGCATTTCTTAAAAAAACTAAACGGAGAATAGGACTTCGCTCTTTAGCGCAGAAAAATAGTTTTAGCGCGTGAGTTGGTATGATTCTTTCTCCTGTGCGCCGCTACTTTTTGACCAGCCGCACTACACTGATTTAATCATCATCCGCACATAATGACCGCCCAACGTGCGCCAGAACCGTTCTGGCCGTGGTTTTGACGGTGTAAGGGGATTCAAGGCCGTAAGGAAACGGAGTGGCCAGACGCAAAAAAAACGCAATTATTAACGTATTCACGTTAGAACGGGCGGCGAGGCTCCCGTTAAATGTCAGTATGGCGATACTTGGCGCGAGAATTTGCGTTTAGACCAGAAGTGATTTTTTAATGCCGTTTCGCGTTGTCACGATTCTGCTTTGACAATGCCCGCTTACGTCGCTCGGCATCTTGGTGTTTCCTCAATACCGATTTCAACCGTGCTGTTTGGTCTTTGAATCCGCCAATCCTTTTCTTTAAGAAATCGGTGCGGCTGTCGCCCTCTGTCATCTGTGGTGACAATGAAGCGTCCAGTTGGGCGAGCAGAATCTCAATTGCGTATATGAGACGGGCAGGATTTGATTCGTTATCATTCATCGGAAATTTCCCCTTTCAGGATTCGTTTTGCCCGCTGCTTCAATTCCTCACGTCTGCGGGCTTTGGCTTCCAACCAATTTCTTAAACCGAGCGCATCACGTTCGGCCTTTTCCGCCTTTAACCGTTCCATGTCTTCCGGTGGCGGACATCCAAGCCACGCCTCACAGCCTGATTTACGGAGTTCGTTCACAATCTTCTGCGCCAACGTCTCGCCGGAGTCGGCAGCATCGCCTTTGTTTGGTATATTCATTTTCAGTTCTCTTTCTTTCTGGCGGCGATTGATTCCGCCACCGCAAATAAATATGTGACTGGCGGCGGAACGCCGTGAGAATAAAAATAATCATTCCGGCAATACGTTTGTATTTATCTATGGGTCAAAATTTCAAGGTTTCTTCAAAGCCTCGGTTCTCACTTTGACCCAATCCCCACGTTTAGCGCGTGGGGATTTTCATTGCGGTAAAAGTTTCGCTCAATAGGCTCCACAGGTGGGGGCTGAAAATAAAAAAACGGATTCTTGCGCTGAATTGATTTTTTAATCGGGCGGGCAATATGTATTCCACAGAGAACTTAAAACAGATTTACAGATTTACCGCTCGTTTAACCGTATAATTAACACCGTTGACACCTAATTGATGTAATGGACAAGACCGTATTAACATGACCGTTGAGTTTTGAGCCGGTATCAAAACGAACCAATAGGCGGTTGGAGCACGTCAACGCTCCCATTTCCGACGGGAAATTTCACTCAAGGAAATATGATGATGGCGAATTGAGTCGCCGACTGGGGAAACCCGACAACACTTGTAAAAGGTAAAAGCAGGAACCAACTAGACTCATTGGTGGTTTCCGATTGAAACGATGGAATTGATTTTTTGGTCAATTTCAGAGTTCAACATTCCACTCAAAGAAAATTCAGTCAGCATCGGAAAACAGAAGCCAACCGCACACAATTTCTATTCTGTAAAAGTCTTCACTAAATAAAGTATTTTGCGCCTTCGTGCGAATCTTCCTGCCAAAACATTAACCCTCTGGTAAAATGTTGGAAGTGGGATTAGAACCACGCCGAAAACTTCACGGCAAATTGAGGGAATACATATACAAGGAAAAACATGGCTAACAAAACAAAACACAACGAAGATGGACACAACACAACTACAACCAACTACCGAGGCAACGAAATCATTTGGTGCGCCGACTGTGGCTATTTTAATGCCTACAAAAGCATTCACATAATCAGTGACACCTTTGATGGATGCAAACAACTAATTGACATGAGCGAAGGAAAACTCGCCCATATCTCAAACAATGACGACGAGACAATATGTGGGTTTGTTCGTCCAAAAAACGAGGCAGACGAATCCGAGCCGACGAATTAAAATCAAATCACAAAACCGCCCTGCGTATTCCGCAGGGCTTTTTGTTTTCATCGGCCAACTTCAGCGAGGAAAGTTTCTTTTGCGGTTTCCAAATCCATTTGCCCTAAATGATTGTAGAATTGTAGTTCAGGCTTTAAGCGATTCTCTGCCTTGAGCTTTTTATACCGCTCAATCGCCTCCGGTCGCCACCATTCCATTATCGTATTAACGTCGCCTTGAAATAATGGTTTCAACTTCAATTCATCTTCGCCAATTTTGCCAGTGAGAAATTCTTTGGTGTTTTCGTAGAAGGATGAAAAATAAACGCCACGCTCATAACCGGATTGAAATTCATCAATCGGAATTCCTGCGGCCTCGTAAATCAATTTCAGCACATGGCCTTTATAGTTCGTGACTGGTCCGTTTGTGTCCTCGTCCTGCGTCATCATTGCGGCGAATTCCTTGGCTTTGGATTTCTTCACATATTGCAGCCATTTCTTGTAAATATGTGCGTCCGGTTGAATCGGAACTTTCCCTTTCGTCACGTCAAGCCGTTTCCACCATTTCATGCCGTCATACATGGATGGAAAACCGTAAAGGCTGGTCGTCGTCATGCCTGCAAGGACATCGCCAAACCGCAACTGCCATTCGTTGCGAATGATTTCAGACGTTATCAATGCCGAAATGAGTTTGCCGCCCAAGAAATTGTAGCCGAACGGCTGCGTTGCGACGATGGTTGCGCCGTTGGCCGTGTGCCTTAACTTGCCGTCATGTTTGCCTTTTGAACCGTTCCGCTGGCTTGGTGTCCAGCCGATATAATCGTCACGGCATTTAATTGCATGGAAATCGCTGCTGACAACGCCCAATCCCAAAACCAACCAGGGAAAATCATAACCCAAGCGGACGCCCCTTGTGATATGCCGTAACGGTCTGCTTTCCTCTTGGTTTGTGTCCACCACCAGAAATTTGATGAATCGTCCCGGCGTCTGATTAAAAATGCCGGTGCTGACATACAGGCGATAGATTTCCCAAAGTTTTTTTAGCTGGTCGTCGTCGCAAATGACAACCTTTGGTTTCAACTTTTCAATATGGGCGATGGTTGACGATTCATCGTTGAAATCATTTGGTTTCCACAAACACGCTTTTGCGTCGTGAACCGCCGCCCGCACGGTAACGAATTTGTCTTGAAGCTCATCGCATTTTTTGTGGAACGTGAAATCCACAACATCCAGCGACTTTAGGAACCGCACGTTTTTTAGCAGTTCCGCCTTCTCCGTTTCAAGGTCAAATTGTTTCATGGCAGCATCGGCCTTACTTTGCCTTGGCGATTATGTAGGTCGTGCCACGGCCTTTGCCGTTCTTTTTCAACTGCTTGCCGACCAGAACGCCAATGCCTGTATCTTTGTTGTGAATGTTGGTTGTTTTGATGCCCTTCTTATTCAACGCAGCTTTGATTTCAGACATTTTGCGTTCCTTGCCGTCGCTCATCACTTCCAGAATGCCAGCGTGTAATTTGTTTGAGCCTTTCCCTATATCGCCAGATTCCATTTTTGTTTTTTTGACTGAAATCTTGAAGGCTTCGACGATTTCAGAAAATTCCGGTTCGGCGAAGATGCCCTCAAACGTGTAGCCGCACTTGGGCGACACGAGTTTTTCGAGCTTTAATTTCGCTCCGTCGAGCATGGTTTTCAATTCGCCTTTGAGCGTCTGCTTGGCTGTTTCAATCGCAAGCCATGCGGAATCAATTTCGTTTTCGGCCTTTGAATCAATGTTTTCACTCATAACTTGGTTTTGTGGTTTGTGTAGTTTTTTACATTTCGGGCATATCGCCGGAAAATCTTCAATCAATTCGCCCCACGGCGAAAACAGCGGTGGAATGATTTTCTTGCCGCAGCCGATGCACGGACGGCGTTTTGATTCCAGTTCGGATTCTTTGTATTTGGAAAGTTTCGTTTTCCATTCGCTGGTTTCAAATTCAAGTGCGCCGTCCCGCTGCTGCATTATCTTTAGAAATTTCTGATACCCTTCCGCACCAACGAAGATTTTTTCCGCCAACCATTGCCGCCGCTTGTGGTCTTTGACCTTGGACAACTCACGATTCAGCCAGTATTCCGGCGGAATCGTTAATGCGTCGTCTGCGTTCATTTGCGCTGTTGTAATCCATCGCAGAATTAACGCAAGAAAAAATTAGCGGCAATGCTGTTGCCAGTTTTTGCGTCCCGTGAAATCGTCCAGTCACAACATTAAATCAATGACGGTTTAGTGAACAAACAAAAGACAACGAAAAATGAAAACTGAAAAGAATACAAAGCCCGTAACGAAAGATGAAATCGCCCGCGTGTTGGCCTCGCTCGACGTAAGCGAATT
>CAIOZP010000343.1 GCA_903862805.1 uncultured Fibrobacterota bacterium | reverse complement strand
GTTCGTCCCAAGTTGTATAGACACGAGTCTTGATCGTGCTCTTTTCCAGTTTGTCAATCGTGGAATAAATCTGCGCGAGTTCTTCGGAGTTTCGCGCCCTGAAACATTTGCCGCCAGTGGTCTGCGCAATGCTCTGAAGCAGGTTCATGTCGAGATCGCTCTGGACATTCTGGATCTGCGTCGTGACCTGACCTGTCCACGGATTCTGCACAGGCACCGGAACCGGAACCATTCCGTCTTTGCCAACGCCGATTGTGTAGATGCGAATCCCAAGCTTTGCCGCAGCAGCCGAGGCCGCGGGCGGAGGGATGTCACCGCAGTTATTGGCGCCGTCGGTGAGAAGGATCATCACACGGCTCTTCGCATCGGAGTCCATAAGGCGGCGAGCACCGGTGGCAAGCGCGGTTCCAATGGCGGTACCATCGCCAAGATCGCCGGGGCTAAGCTCCGAAATGAATTTGGTCAGCACCGAATAGTCGAGGGTCAGCGGGCATTTGGTCATCGCACGTCCACCAAAAGCGACAAGTCCCATGCGGTCGTTCTGCCTGCCCAATACAAAGTTCGTCACGGTTTTCTGGGCGACTGCGAAACGATTGCTCGGCGAAAAATCGAGCGAGCGCATCGAGTACGAACAGTCGAGAACAAGCATGATGTCAACGCCGTGTGTCGTTATCTCCTGCTCGGAATTCCCAAGCTGTGGACGTGCAAGTGCCGCGACAAGAAGTGCGACGCCGAGGCAACGTAACGCAAACGGCAGGTGTCGCAGATGAAGTTTCAGGCTCTTCTTCACATTCGGCATCGAGCCGGCAAAAGTGAAGTTAATCGCGGGTCGCAGATTCTTTTCGCGACGGACATATAGCCATATCATAGGAATTAGCGCGACAAGGAAAATCAGCGCAAGCGGATCGTGGAATCTCATTTGCCAACCTCCGCCTGATTGACAGATGCGACAGGCTTTGTTTCGGCAATCACCGGTTTGGTTCGATCGACAATACCACCAATATCTTCACGCATTGCCCGTGCCTCAACTGCCAGCGGAATCAGTTTTGCAAACTTGACAGGATGCGAATCGCGGAAGAATTTCTCGGTAGCCGCCATGATCTCCGAACTCATCGGCGAACGAACGATCCATTCGAGCAACTCGTCGGTGGTCCATTCCTGCGCGGCCACTTCGAAACGACGTTCGATGTATCGCTTGGCAATATCGGAAAGAGCGAAGACATATTCGCGGGTGCGACCGGTAAGGAGAAGTTCCGATTTGTCAAGCAAGTCGAGAGCTTCAATCGCTTCATCGTAAGCAGGCTTCGGAGGTGCGACATATTCTGGCAGGACTTTTTTACGGCCTTTAAAAAACTTCAGTATGATAAAAATCAGTCCGCACAGCAATGGAACAAGCAGCCACCAATACCACGGATATTTGCCAGCCGACACCGGAGGCTTAATCTCGCGCAACTTTATGCTGTCGGGCGGAAGCTTTGCAGAAATGGTCGGGATGATCCGCGCGACAAGACTCTGCGATGACACTGTGTCACATATCGAGTCATTGACATGAATCAAAAATGACACCGCAGGAATCGTATCGCGAGTCGGATCGTAGGTCGTCACCCAGAGCTTCCACAGAAGCGTATCAGCGACCGAACCATCAACGCGTTTTTGCGTCGCCGACAAAACCGAAAATGAACCGAGGTCAGGATGCTCCGAAGCGAGCTCGGCCTTAACCCCATGCGGAACAGCCAGCTTCAACAAAAGCTGAACCGAATCGCCAACCGAAAGACTATCGGGAACAAGACCAGCCGAGGCCCAAGAGGCCGTGCTGTCCTGCGAAAACCCCATAGAAGCAGATGCCAAAACCGCGAGAAGAATTTTGTATTTCATGAGCCGATGCTTGGCGGAAACTCCGCGAATAAAGTCCTTACTATTTATTGAATGGAGGCTTGAACCCTCCAGACACTGGAAAATACGAATCGACATTTGATTTATTCAATTGTTCTGAAAAAGGTCTTTGCCTGTAGAAACAAATTTCGTTCAACG
>CAIOZP010000342.1 GCA_903862805.1 uncultured Fibrobacterota bacterium | reverse complement strand
CCGCATCGCATGCCTACCTGCTTGATCGCGCCGCGCTGGTGGAACAACTTGCTGCCTTTTGTCAGCAAGTGGCCAATCCGCCCCAGAGCAATGCCGCCCAGCATCTGGCACGAAAAGCCTTCGATCCGCTGGTGAAAACGGCTCACGGCTTGATCAAGCAGATCGATCTGCTGTACAAGCTGACAACCAGGGCGGCGCAACTGGCGCAAGAATTGGCAGCACATGAAGACGCCGCCGAATTTTTTGATCGCCGCGCGGTCAACAAGGGCATCAGACAACTCGACGATGAACGCAAATCGGCCGTCGAACGATTGAAGGCGTGCGCCTATCTGCACCGTCAGATCGCCTGGTTGCAAGACCGTTTCCCGAATGCCGAAATGCAGGACGTGCCGGGCCTGTGCAAGGTCGTCACCCGTCTTGAAATTGAAGCGGCCGACTGGAGCCTGACTCCCGGCCGCTTTGTTGGTGTCGCCCCGGTCGAGGTCGATGATGATTTCGACTTCGAGCAAACGCTGCGCGATATTCATCTGGAACTGGCGGATCTGAACCGCGAATCGGTGGAACTGGCGGTCAGGATTCAGCAGAACTTCGAGGAGCTGGGGGTATGAGTTGGCGATCATGCAAACTTGGCGATGTAATGACGCTGAAGCGTGGCCATGACTTGCCTGCTGATTCGAGACACGACGGCGATGTGCCAGTTGTTTCTTCTTCAGGAATCACAGGCCGTCACAATGAATTCAAAGCAAAAGCACCCGGCGTAGTTACTGGCCGATATGGCACCATAGGCCAAGTGTTTTACCTTGAAGAAGATTATTGGCCACTCAATACTGCGCTGTACGTTATCGATTTCAAAGGCAACGATCCGCAGTTTTTAGCGTATTTCCTGCGCAATGCTCTCAAGGGTTACCAGAGCGAAAAAGCAGCAATTCCTGGCGTTGACCGGAACGTACTGCATCAAATAGCAGTGCGAGCGCCGGATTTTGATACCCAGCAGCGCATTGTCGCGATACTTGCAGCCTACGATGACCTGATCGAAAAGAACCGCCGCCGCATGGCCTTGCTCGAAGATTCAGCCCGCGCTCTCTACAACGAATGGTTCGTCCGCCTGCGCTTCCCTGGGCATGAACACACACCGATCATCGATGGCGTGCCGCAGGGTTGGAGCATTGTTTCACTTGCAAAAATAACGATGAAAATTGGGAATGGATCTACACCTCGTGGCGGTGATTCATCTTATGTGGTTGAAGGAACACCATTAATTCGAAGCATGAATATATATAACGATTTTTTTGATGATAGTGGTTTGGCATTTTTAGATGAGAATCAAGCCTCCCTACTAGCAGGTGTAACCGTTCAATCAAAAGATATTCTTATTAATATTACGGGGGCTTCAGTAGCAAGGTGTTGTATGGCTCCCGAAAATTATCTGCCTGCACGAGTAAATCAACATGTAATGATTATTCGTATTGATCCCAATAAAGCAGATCCATTTTTTGTTCATAAAGCAATCAACAGTGACGAACGAAAAAGGCTGCTTTTGAGTTACGCACAAAAAGGTGCAACTAGAGAAGCCCTAACCAAGGAAGGCATGGCTCGCTTCGAAGTGACTCT
>CAIOZP010000341.1 GCA_903862805.1 uncultured Fibrobacterota bacterium | reverse complement strand
GGTAATCGACACAACATCGCTACGTTATCGCATCCCGTCAATTGCCAGAAACGCTGTGATGAAAGCTGTTTCACAATGTCGATCCTTCGAGACATCGGCCTTGATCCGGGCCGTGATCCTCAACGAAACCGGCGACCTTCCGGCGCGCACTAAACTGCTCTTCCGAAACTCAGGCCTTTACCATCTGCTTGCCATCTCGGGTTATCATGTTGTTGTGCTTGCCGGAACCATCATGTTCCTTGCCGGACTTTTCGGATTGCCGCTTTACATGAGGAGAATCCTCGCCGTAGCATCAGCATGGCTGTACCTGTTGTTCATCGGGCCGATTCCGTCGCTCTTTCGGGCGGTCATCATGTCGACGATCATCTTCGGCGCACCGCTCGCCGGTCGTCGTACAAACGCACTCAACGCTCTCGGACTTGCCGGACTCGTGCTCGCTATCCTCTCACCTGTGGTCATATTCACACCAGGCTTCCAGCTTTCCTTCGGCGCAACGCTCGGAATCATGACGCTCCATCCGGCAATCACAGTGCTTTACAAAAGCGAAATCGGCGAAGCATGGTTTGTGCAGTATCTTCGCAATCTCGTCGATGCTGTTTCACTATCGGTCGCCGCATTTGTCGCCACTCTTCCGGTGCTGCTCTGGAACTTCGGAGCAGTGTCGATCTATGGACTGATTGCAAATATTCCATGCGTCCCGCTAATGGCTTTGATAATGAATCTCTTCCTCGCCGCCGTTGCCGGAAACGCTTTGCATCCATTCATTGGATCTGTTCTGATGATGCCGGTTGAATGGCTGACGAGGCTTCTTGAAGTGCTCGCGAAATGTCCATTTGCATCCGGCGTTCTACAGACTGGAAGACCCGACGTTGTTGTGATTTCACTGTCGGCAATTCCGTTTGTAATGGCGGTATTACCAAAACCGAATTTGCGATTGCGTCTGTTTCTGATCGGGCTGATAATTTCGACGACATCAATAACTGCGTGGAAGTATTTCAAGCCAAGTGAATCGCAGTTTATTCTCTTCAAGACACGACACGGAACCGCATCTGCTGTAATTGACAAATGGGAGCAGGTCATCCTTTTTGTGATGCCAGACAAAGCAGGAATAAGTCCGATAATGAAAGATCTCGACGGCTGGCTGACCATGTATGCATCGAAGCGGATCAATACACTTGTAATCTGCGACGGCGACGACGCACCACGGACAACGGCGGCTTTTATTGACAGATGCGAGATCAAAAACATCCTGCTCTGCGGCCAGCCTAAGTCAGAAATGACTTATGACTTCTGCAAGAAATTATGTGCAGAGAAAAAGGTCAATCTTGATGTTGAGGATGGGCGAAATGTCGATGTCAGCGATGAAGATATTCGCCAGAAAATTTACGGTGACACAATGATGCTATCGGCTGCAAATTCCGATTCGTCAATCATCGTTACAGACAGAGCTTCTCCGAAGATAATTCATCATTCAAATACGATTAGTGTCGAAGGTTCTCTGATTTTATCCTTCAGCAAAAGGCAAAAAACGAAAATCGAAATGTATTCAGGTGGTCAATATCATCTGGACTGGACAGCCACATACGGTGAGAACGGTGCTGTGATTTGCAATATGAAATGATTATCATGATCAAAAAAGAACTGTGCCAGTGATGAACACTGTAACAAAAGAACTCATGGCTCAAGAGAAACTTGTTTGATAGTTGAGCACACAGTCAGGCTGTTTGCGAATCACTCCTGCCAAATCATAAGTATCTCGGAGCTTCTCGTAGATTCCATGATCTTCGCGCCGACATGTTTTATGAAATCGGATTTTATCGATGCTGGCAAACCGACATTGGAATCCCTCCTTTTGCAGCGTCGTCGCTTTGCGCGACGTCGTTTTCCGGAAAGGCGCGGTAGCTTCATTGTGTCGGAGATTTTTTTCATCGCAAAATCCTTATGGCAGGCAAGGAACAATCGGGGACATCCGTTCTGCCCTTTGCAGAAGGATATCCCCGATCAGAATAATCAGTCAAGAATCGCCTTCATGGTTCGGTTGAATTTTACACCTTGAACAGAGATGATATACGAACCTTTCGCAAGCAGTCCCACGTCGAAGAGATTTGATCCCTTGTTTGCATGAACACCGGAGAAGGACTTAACAACACGGCCGCTGAGTGTAAGTAGCGATATGTTGCAGACACCCGGTGTGCCGAAGTTCAAACGAAGACCGTTGTGGCTTAGGCTGCTGAATGCAACACCGGCCTGAGGTAGAATACGGTTCGATCTGATCGCTGTAATAGCTACCGGATTTGCCGGACCGTAAACAGTGAAATCACTCATCGAGAAAGTTACAGGCTTTGGTGTTGCTTCGTTTTCATTTAAGACACCAAGGTCGATTGATACGATCTTAGATGGATCGAGTATGCTGTCGGTTCCGTTTCCAGACGATCCGCGGAAGGCAGATATTGGTATTGTTCCGCTGTTTACCGATGGGCCGATGTTGTTAAGGAGGGCTGTCCATGTTGCACCGGATTCAGTTGTGAGTATCAGAGAAAGCGCGCTTGAGCTCTGATATGTAAGCGAAATGTGGTCGAGTGCGGCAAGTGAACCCGACTGGAATGTCAGTTCGTATCCGCATGAAGAAAGCGAACTCGGAACCGTCACGGAAACACCGCTTGCAGAGTTGTTGAAATATCCGACGCTCGGAGTCGCACCTTTGGAGTCGTCGAAGAAATTCCACGAACCGTTAACAAGGGTTGACTTGCCGGGGATATCGCGGCTGGCAAGTGCTTTGGTCGCATCAATCAGTTCCTTGCCTGACACGAGGTAGGCTCCTTTGCTGATCGCATACTGGGCGAACGCAAGCACTGCGGCTTTGCGGTCAGTCCAGGTGTTCCATTTTTTTGTCACGTTCAGGCCGTAACTGTTCTTGTTAAAATTGCTTTGCAAAGTGGCATTATCGTAGATCGGTGTGTAGTAATCGGTGTGACACCCGAGCTGCATCGGAGCTTTGCCATGCGCCAGACGCTGGTCGAGGTTGTACTTCATTGTCGTGAGGAATTCCGATCCGCTCATACCGTAGAGAATGAACATATTGAAATCGAAACAAGTGACCTTGCCGCCACTACCACCGTAGCACCAATCCATAGAATCGGAAGTTACCGAGTCGGCGTTGAATGCCCAGTTCTCGCCAGCACCTTTGCATATTGCATGATATTTGGCGTAGATTCTTGCGCGAAGTGTATCGGGAACAACCACACAATTCACAGGGATTTCCCATAGACCCGTGGGCATCTCATTCAAATAAACCTTTTCGCCGTTTGATTTTTGTGTCCAAGCGTTCGGCGATCCATTATCCAGTGTGTAAGGCCACAATGCCGTGGCTGCACTGTCCTCCGTACCATATCCTTCTTCAAGACCACAGTCATAGGTGTAGCCGAGTTCCTTGAGAGCCAAATACAGATTTGAGTTTACCTCAAGACGAGGCGCACGGAATGAGAAAAGATTGGTTTTAGCTACTGAAACATGCAGATAATAATCAAGCTGGTCTTCGCCGAGTTTGATCGCGCCCTTCCATGCAGCCTTGCCGATACTCATACCTGCGAACATGTTCCATCCGTGAGTTAGTGCATATGCGTTGGGATTTTGGATACCAAAGGTCGTTGCCTCATCAGGAGTGCATGGAGTTCCATCGGGCATCGTATCGACTCCCGGATCAAATCCGTCTCCGCCCCACTTGTCGAATTCGCTCTTGGGAAGAGGCGAATTGGTTTCCATATGATCGATCGTGTGGTTACCGATTTCATGTCCGGCGTTGACAATATGGGAAGTAACATAGTCGAGCATATAATTTGGCTGGACATCGGATGCACCGGCACTTGTGCCGATCTGTTGCTCGCGTCCCCATGCCACCGCTATATTCTTGAAACCGGATACTCCGTCAACAAAAGGTTGTGCCGGATCGGCGTATGATCCGAATTTCGATTGACGATCCTGCCAGCTCGGCCCCCATGTTGGAATGAACAAGCCGGTGATCATGTTGAATGTTAAATGAACAGCGCTGCCATCTGGGTTTTTCAATGCGCCCAGTTTTGATGTTGCCCAAGCGATGCCCATGTCGCCTTCTTTGATGTTGAGAGAGTTCTTGGTTGTGCCTGAAGCATCGCTACCGCCAACTGCATCCCTGTCAGCCCATTTAATTACTCCCGGCACACCTTCATATTGGGTCTTGTTTGCACCCGAATATCCGTTATCGTCGAAAATGAATGTGACATACTGCTTCACAGACGGATCAGACGGACTCAGGTTGCCAGGCGGATTCGAAGATGGAAACAGATAGTCGGCAGAAGCAAATGCCGCGACAGCCAGCATCCCCAATACCGCAGAATTAAAGGATCGTTTCATACACACCTCCGTGCCCGAAAAAGGGCGCATGTTGGTTTGAGTCTCAGCGTACTGTTTGTCTGATAATGTAGCTGTATCGGCCGGAGGTATGTTTTTTTTGTTGGGGGAAAAATGACTTCACGTTCTCAATGGTGAATGGGGCGAAAAACACCGGTGTGGAATAAAAAGAAAGTTGGCAGAAAGTGATGAAGAATTGTTGCATCGTCAGATATGGATTTCCGTTGTCGCGTTTTCGGTAGTATGTTTTCCTTAAGGTTTTACTACGTCGGTATGGAAGGACTTTCCTTGATGAATATGTTTGCCAGATCATATACCCGTGTCACTCTGTCGCTCGATATTGTCGGTTGTCTTGACAACTGCGAATGATGGAAGAAATGTTTGCTGATCAAGGCGCATGTGATATTTCGCTGCTATTTTTCTCCGCCGATGACGAGCCCAGTCCATGCAGTCGGCTACAAGAGTTATTGTTGTGGAGTCCACCAGATAAATCGTTCGCTTAAACCTACGGGGTAATCCGCAGTAATTCCTGGCGTGACCGAATCTTGGAAACTTAGATTGTAAATCCGATAACACTTCCCAGAACAATGCTTCCACCACGTACCTTATTCGCATGTGACAAGCCGTTTCGGCTCGGTGGTGTTGCTCCGCGTATTGTTGCAAGTGCCCCACTGTGATGGCGCAGCGAATCGCATATATCATTCAGTCTCAATGCATGAGCGACCTGTGTATGTACCATTGAAATAACATGACTCCATGCCGAAAAAGACCGACAATGTTTCGATACTCCAAATTTCTTTGAAAATTTATCGACCAGATATGGCGGAATTATGGACATTACTTGCTTCAATATCGTAAATTTGTTCAGGGTCGGCTTTATGGTAGAGCACCTTGTTATTGTTTGTAGTTATCCAATAACATGCTACTTGGCTGATTCCTTTTTCAAACGCAATTCTAAAATCCTATGGGATGCCTATAAACAATTATCAAGGCAGTTTTGCGGGGAGAAATTATTTTGGTCGAATGAATACATCTGTACGATTTACAAATTTTCGCATAGAAACTTCTCTTGGCTGTTTCACAGCTACAACCGAAAGACTGTTTGCAGGCGATTCTGCGATCATGGACTCGTCATCGTATGGGCTTGATGTTCCGATGGCTCAGTTTCCCAACCAGTCGCTTCGCTTTCTTGGTAATGCAGTAAAGAAAATTTTCGGTGATGTTGTAATGCCTCCGGCTGACGAATCGCTTTTCATCTACGCTGCTGCGAAGGGCGATCTGTCGCAGCTTTCCGGCACCTACTGGAATTCTGATTTTTGTGCCGATGCAGTTTCACCGAGACTCGATCTTCAGGCGGAAAAAGTTTGCGAGCTCATCGGCTGGCAGCCTGCAAGAACCATCACAGTTTCCTGTGCCTGTGCGTCGGGAGCAATCGCAATCGAGACCGCAGTTGCAGCACTTGAAGACAACCGCTATAAATATGCCGTGATATTCGGCTTCGATCCGATCTCTGGCTTTGTGGCAACTGGCTTCAACAGTCTATCGGCGCTCTCGCCAGATGGCGCGCGTCCGTTTGACAAAACGAGAACCGGCTTGACATTGGGAGAATGCGCAGCGCTTCTGATTCTCTCCGGCGGAGAACCGGAAAATGGTGACATAGTTGTAGCCGGATGCGGAACATCCAACGATGCGAATCACCGCACAGGGCCAAGCCGCGACGGTTCCGGGCTTTCGCGTGCTGTCAATTCGGCGCTGGTCGATGCGTTGCTTCTACCCAGCGATATTGGCGCGATAAAATGTCACGGCACCGCTACTCCCTACAACGATGCGATGGAAGCCAAAGCGATGTTCACGATTTTCGGCGATAAAATTCCGCCGATGGTTTCCACCAAAGGCGCGCTCGGCCACATGAGCGGAGGCGGTGCACTCGCCGAAATAATTCTCGCCACCGAATTCCTGCGCCGGAAATCTATTCCGCCCACAAAAGGATTTACCGAGCGCGGTGTCGATGAGGCTGTGTCTATTTCATCCTCAATCCAACAATTTGAAAACCCGTATGTGCTGTGCCTCTCGGCCGGATTCGGTGGGATCAATGCCGCCGTGATTTTGTCGGAGGTGGCATGAAAATAGGAATCGTCACCGGATCACTAATTGACAAAAAGGGAATGATCACACTTCGCAAAGGTTTCAGATCATGGGATGAAAATCAAGCCGGTGCCGCCGATCTTCGACGCGATCAGGTCTTCGACAGGCCTCATACCGGCTTCGGAAAACTTCTGCTTCCCGAAAAGTTGGCTTTTGCCGCAGTATCGCTTGCTTTGCGCGAAGTAAATCTTCCGCTTGACAGAACGCGAATAGCGATTGTGCTTGGAACTGCTTCCGGCTCGCTTTCGACCGACATCGATTACATGAAATCCGTCGTCGATGGGTTCCCAAGTCCGGCGATTTTCGCGGCGACACTTCCGAGCAGTCCACTGGCCGAGATTGCGATCATGCATAATATTACCGGCCCGAATCGTGTATTTGTTGGCGCAAACTCGATCTTCGACATGCTTGAAGAATCGGATGAAATCCTTCGAAGCAGCGCTGCTTCATTTGTCTTATCTGTCTTTGTTGACGATTGCATCAATTCAAACGAATTGCGGGTCGCAACCTTGATTACTGCCCAATGGAACAGCGCGCCGTGCATAATGCCGCTGCCGCAGTTCCATAGCGGGCTGGACTTTTCGTATTTTCGGGCAATCATGCCGGAAGAAGAACCGGACGACAACTAACAAACGTTTTGGAGTATCCATGGAAGAACTGATTCTCGCGCTGAAAAAACAGATCATCGAGAAGCTCAAACTCAGCGACATCAAACCGGAAGATATCGACGCAGAAGCGCCGCTCATTGGAGCCGGACTCGGACTCGATTCGATCGACACGCTGGAACTTTTAGTTCTGCTCGAACGCGAGTATGGTGTGACCGTTCCGGATATCACCGCCGGCCGTACAGTTTTCGCATCTGTCAAGTCAATGGCCGAATACATCACGGAACGTCGGGCAGAGGCCTAATATTCATGGCAAAAGCCGCGATCATCGGATGCGGAACAGTCTGCGCAGCCGGTTACGGTGTTGATGCAGGCTTCCGCAGCGTGCTTGACGGATGCGACGGTTTAAAACCGCTTTCTCTGTTCGATGCAAAACTCAAAGAGATCCCGCTGGTC
>CAIOZP010000340.1 GCA_903862805.1 uncultured Fibrobacterota bacterium | reverse complement strand
TATTCAAGCCTAATGGTGCTATAGTTCAGTCTTTCAGAAATGTTTTAATTGCCGGAACCAATAATGTTCATCTCACAAACCGCTTGGCACCTGCCTGTTATATGGTCAGGATAAAGGGTGCAGGTGTAAACGCAAGTTTCAGTAGGATGGTTTTCTAAAGGACTTGCCTTGAGAAATGATTTTTGCTTTTTTATGATCCTGACTTTTTCACGTCTGACGTTATCGGTAGTCATCGCTGCCGGTAGCTGTCTGGGGCAGTATGGCCCAAGATCTGTCGCGTCATGTCAACTGTGCTCTAAAGGTCAGGCAGGATATCCCGGACTCGAAAAGAAGTTGTTATCCGAGGGATTTGTAAAGATCCCGGGAGGCACATTTCAAATGGGAAGCAACAACGGCAAGAATGATGAACGCCCGGTTCACACGGTTACCGTTGCTTCATTTTACATGCTGAAAATTGAGGTGAGTCAGGCGGAATATCGCAGGGTGATGAAAGCCAACCCTTCATTTTTCAAAGGTGACAGTCTTCCTGTGGAAGAAGTCACGAAAACTGATGCCATCGCATATTGCAATGCTCGCAGCAGGATGGACGGTTTGAAACAATGTTACAGTGGCTATTACTGCAATTTCTTGGCCGATGGATACCGGTTACCGACAGAGGCCGAGTACGAATATGCTTGTCGGGCCGGAACAAACGGAGATTTTTCAGGAGATATTGATTCGACTGCCTGGTAGTTTAAACAGATGTTTCGATCAATAAAAATTGAGTAGAGTATGGTCGAAGATCAAATAAAAACAACTGCCCGGGACCGGACTCGAACCGGTACGACCTAACGGTCAGGGGATTTTAAGTCCCCAGTGTCTACCATTTCACCACCCGGGCATATCTTGGTTCGTTAAAATCACATTTGCCCGAATAAACGGCAAGAAAAACGCCCCGCTTTCGCAGGGCGTCGTTTCATTTCAGTGAAAATCTGCCGATCAGTGAGTCGCGAGGATTCCGCTAAGGAGCATATTTTTCAACGCGGCGTCCATATTGTTCGCAATCGGGTAATCGTTTATGGCGATTCGCGCGCTGATGTCCTTAATCATGGGAAGGCGGACATCCGGCAGGGTATCAATAGCCTTGCGGACGGTCGCCATGTCGCTTGACTTATCGGAAATCTCCACCATTTCCTTCGGCGAACCGGAGGTGGAGGCGGGCGCCTGGTTACGTCCGTCGTTACGTTTTACAACACTACCGACATTGGCTCCATAGCCAACAGCTGATACAGATTGAATGTTCATACCGCCCTCCTTTCTTATGTCTCGGGTGGATTTCTTTGTCTTATTTAGTATATCGGCACGGTATATGCTCAAGTTTAGCTTTATGCGGAAATTTTATTTCAAAATGGGTTTTCTACGATCGTGCACAGCTTGGTTGAACATATTTTCAAGCCTGTAAATCTTTGGTTTCAATGTTGGTATGGGTTTTATGATTGCTGTCGTTGCATTTCCTGTTGCGGTGCCCGGGGTTTACGATTATTCCGTTCCGGAGAGCTTGTGCGCTTTCGTGGCACCCGGGGTGCCGGTTCTGGTTCCGCTTCGCACCCGTAAACTCTGGGGGATTACCGTTGCTGTTCGGGATATCTCCGATTTCGATAAACTTCGCGACATCCTCGATGTCAGACAAATCAAATCTCCAGAGACTGCGGCAGCGATCATAAAGCTCTATGAATGGATGTCAAAGTACTACTGCTGTGAAATGCGGACGGTCTTCAAGCCTTTCATCCAGAAAAAAATAACCGAGATGTCTGCCAAGATGGTTTCGCGCT
>CAIOZP010000339.1 GCA_903862805.1 uncultured Fibrobacterota bacterium | reverse complement strand
TTAAAAGCACAGCTCGGTAAACTTTGATTTTTTAAGAGTGCCGAAATGCCGTCCACGGTTATCAGATTAACTATTTGAGTTGTTTGAAAAACACCGATTTAACCAATAATTTAGTGAAGGAATGGGCTAGCGTTGGCACCACTCTGCGCTATTGCAAAGTCCGCAGGTGCATCGAATTTATCTGGAAGACCTGGTCAAGAAACCGAACCAGAATGCGCGTATGCGTTAGGTGCAATTGATCGTCGAGGACGGCACTGGATAAGTTGATGACGGAACGAGGCCATCGAATGGTGCGCTTTGCCGATGACTTTGTAATTTTGTCAAAGCGCAGAAGAAGCGTCAAAGGCATTAAAAGAAGTCAGGGCATGGACGGAAGAAAATGAACTAACCCTACAAGACCCACATGGGAGACTGTCGGGAAGAAGGGCAGTGATTTGAATTTCTCGGCTACCGGTTTGAAGCAGGGAAGCGCACTTCAGCAAGAAAAGTCTGAATGCGCTGAAAGACTAGATACAAGCCAATATCCCCCGCAGTAGCGGGAAAAGTCTGAGGCAAGTGATTGACGACCTGAACCCGATGCTACGTGGGTGGTTTGGATATTTCAAACATGCCCATCGGTGGACGTTTAGCATGCTGGACGGACTTATACGGCGACGTTTGAGGGCGATGCTGCGCAAGCATGAGAAGCGTCCCGGCTTTGGCCGATGTTATGAAGATCAAAGACGATGGCCAAATGCCAGTCATTGCACCGCAAAAAAATACTGCGTTTGAAGTTGATCTTTGGGTATAATTATCAATAAATCAACGAGGTTTGATATGACTGAGCAGGATGATCAGCACATAATCACCGGAACCTTGAACGACGATTACGACAGTCCGTGGAAAAAGGCTGTCGAGGTGTATTTGCCGGAATTTATGGAATTCTATTTTGCAGATGCTTATTCTGAAATTGATTGGTCAAAGGAATATGTTTTTCTGGATCAGGAGTTGCAAGCAGTCGTGCAGGATGCCGAGCTGGGTAAGCGCTTTGTAGATAAACTAGTCAGAGTGACACTGCGAAATGGCGATGAACACTGGATTTACATCCACATTGAAGTGCAGGGATCATGGCAGGCTGATTTCGCTGAGCGGATATTCATCTACAACTATCGCTTATATGATCGCTATCGTCGCCCTGTCGCCAGCATGGCGGTGCTGGCAGATGAGCATGCGCTGTGGAAGCCCACTTCTTTTGGCTTTGCATTGCTGGGATGCAAAGTTACGATTGAATTTCCAGTCGCCAAGCTGACTGACTATCGTGACAAGGTGGGCGAGCTGCTGGCGACGAATAATCCTTTTGCCTTGATTACTGCGGCGCATATCCTGACCCAGCAAACCCGCAAAAAAGATCAGGCACGATATGAAGCCAAATTGCGTTTGGTCAGAATACTGTATACCTTGGACTGGGACAAGCAGAGAATCATCGATCTGTTTACCGTGGTAGACTGGTTGATGAAACTGCCGGAATGGCTGGATCAGCAAGTATGGCGCGAAATTGAAACGATAGAGGAGGGTGAGAAAATGCAATACATTACTAGCGTAGAAAGAATAGGCATCGCCAAAGGGCGGGTAGAAGGACGGGTAGAAGGA
>CAIOZP010000338.1 GCA_903862805.1 uncultured Fibrobacterota bacterium | reverse complement strand
TTGACGAAAAGATCGTGCGCGAGCTGATTCCGCAGCTCAAGGCCGCCGGCGCGGAAGGCATCATCGAGTATCCGCTGAACAAGGTGGTGTATTGAGAATGGGGTTTTCGCGATGAATCGGGCAACACGCCAATTTTCAATTGTGCTGCTGGCAATTCTCCTGACAGCAACAATTGCTTTTGCCGAAACGAACTCTGTCAATTCTGCTGCGCTTGTTTCCACAAACATTTCAATCACGCCAACAAACTTCGCTCAACTTTTGGCGTTGCCGCCCGACCAACTTGAAAAAGTTGACATCGCCAGGATTGACCTGCTGTTGGCCGAAGGTTTACCGAGCTCCACAAATTTGGACGTTGAACAATGCCTCAAAACGCTGGATGAGTGGGCGAGCGAAGTGAAGATGGAAACCGAGCGGAATTATCATCGGTTTGTGGAGCATCCCGAAAAATTCCAAAACTCTCTTGGCCGTTATCGGATGGCGGTCATGGCGGCAGTGCTATGTCAGGATTTGCGGGTGCATTACGATCCGCAGCGCCAGAAGGAACTTTTCGAGAACAATTATTTCACTCAAAGCCAGCCTTACAGCAAAGCCGAGCAGCATTTCTTTTCAGATGCGAGCGATTTTTTCCTGCAAGGGCTGCTTTCGGACAAGCGATATGGAACGTGTGCTTCGATGCCATACTTGTATGTGGCGATTGGCCGGAGGCTCGGCTATCCGGTGTCCATCGCGGGCGCATATACGCACAGCTACGTTTATTATGACGAAGGCAACGGAAAACATTTCAACGTCGAAGCGACGGAAGACCGTGGTTTTGTGACTCTGTCCGATGATGAATACCGCAATCCGCCGTGGGGCGCGCCTTCCGACCCGGATTATTACAAGACGCACGATTTGTTGCAGCCGTTGAGCAACAAGGAAAGCATGGCGCATCTTCTCGGTTCGCGCGCCGCCGTTTTTCGCAGCGCCGGACTGCATGACGAAGAAGCAAAGACATGGGAAAATGCCGCGCGATATTTTCCCGACACGCCAACGTGGAAAGGCATCGAAGAAAATATGCAGCAAGCGGCCAAGTCTGATGACTACCACCAATTGCGTGACGGCGTTTGGCAGAAATTGGCGGCGCGTTTTATTCCACGCGGGCCGGGCTTTGCGTATTTCATGGACATGAAAATCAAGCTGTATCTGTTCATGAACGAAAGCCTTGACCGGCAAGCTGTCGAAAAAGCAGCGGATGCATACACGAAAGAATTGGGCGAGTATGCAAAGACCGCCATGCCGCCGATGATTGTTAATAACGATACCCTGCCGGAACAACCCGCTCCTGAAACGCGAACATTATATTTCTCTTTTCACCCGCCGGATGGAAATGAGGTGAAAGTTCCGGCTGACTTCCTGCCGCCGTTTGCAGGTGGAAATTTGCCGCAGGGTTTGAAACTTCGCATCGTCAATGAAAAACCGCAGAATGCCGACGCCTTGTTGGAAATCGTGTGGGATTTCTACGGGCAGATGCAGGTAATGAAAAAGGCAAAGCAAAAGGCGGAATTGGAACGCATCGCATCGGGCAATCCGGTTTTGATTTCAGAAGAAAGTATTCCGCCGGAATTTCGGCAGGGCGTGCCGATGAATCTGGCGATACGGCTTTCCGGTCTGCACAAGGCGGAAGACATTGTGGCGGAGATGTGGGCATACAAAAGCGGGCAGCAAAACCGGCAGTCAGAAATGATGCCGCCTGACCCGATGGCCGAAGTCAGAGCCACGATGCGACAAGCCGGTGTTCCCGATTCTGTCCTGCCACAAATACCGGGAATGAATTTCCCAAATGTTCCCGACCCGCTGGCAGGAACCCGGCAATCAGGAAACGAGCAAGCAATGGCGATAGCAGAACAGTTTTTGAGGCCGCAGCAAAACAGCATGAATCCAGGCATTGCGTTGCCGTATCAAGTCGTTCCGGCATCGGTGGCAGCCGGAAATCCGGCAGTGGAAAATCCGATGCCGCTTGGCGGAAATTCTTCGCCACATTTTCCGTTGACACCTTTGCCGAAAGCGCCGATAACAGTGCCATGAAGACGATTCAAAAAACCTGCTTTTGTTTCGTAGCCATAATTTTACTTGCTGCCAATGCGAATGCGGGGCGCTGGCTGACACGCGACCAGATTGAATTCATGGAGCGTGATCCGAAGCCAGCAACAGTCATTCAGCAAGCCAATCTCTACAAATTTGTTGACAATAATCCGGTTAATGAGATTGATCCGCTTGGGCTGCAATCTTGGATGGGACCTGGGTATGGATCTCTACCTACTCCGCAAAACATTGTGCCTTCAAATATGCAGTATCAGCCAGACCCGAATATAGATAAGGCCAAACAATGGCTTAGCAAATGTCATACAGAAATAGCTCCCGGAAGTATTGTAGAATCA
>CAIOZP010000337.1 GCA_903862805.1 uncultured Fibrobacterota bacterium | reverse complement strand
GCATGGTTTTTGAACGCGAAGGTGATCAGACCGTTGTAAGACTCCCGAAAAGATTCGGGGCCATAGAGGCCAAGGAGCTTTACGAAACACTCGGCCGTGACGCGCACAAACAGCACCCCGAACTGCTCCTCGATTTCCAGGCAACGGAATTCGTTGACAGCACAGCCATAGGCGTGCTGGTCACAATCTCCAAAGAGTACAAGAACCATTCGGCGAAACTGATGCTTCGTAATCTGCACGATCATATCAACGAACTCTTCGCTGATACCGGCCTCGAAATGCTTTTCACAATCATCCGCAAGGAAGTCGAGAAGCGCGCGGTCATCGACATTTTCGACGACAACAGCGATGTGCGCCTCGGCATTAAAAACGAGCGCATCGGCGATGTGTGCGTCCTGCATATGAGTGGTGTGATGAACCACCCGACCGGCTCGCGTTTCTTCAAGCAGCAGTTCCTTCTTGCGCTTGCATCGAACCGCAAAATCCTTCTCGATTTCGACAGCCTGACCTTCTTCGATAGCCTGAGCATCAGTGTAATTCTTTCAATGCACAAACTGATTCGCGAAACCGGTGGATCGCTTCGCCTTTGCAGTGCCAACTACATTGTCGCCGATCTGTTCTTCACTCTCAACATCTCGCAGATCGTTCCAGTATTCGACACCGTCGCAGATGCGTTGAAAGACTGGTCTTGACAAAAGAGAATCGTCCGATTTCAGAACTCAGCGGTCTGCGAGTTGCAATAAAGTCCGTCGGCTGCCGATCCAATCAGGAGGAGATGGCAGCTCTCGCGCCGGAGCTCGAAGCAAAGGGCTGCACAATCGTCTCCGACATTTCACAGGCCGATGTAATCATACTCAACACCTGTTCGGTAACTTCCGACACCGAGTCAAAAACCAAACGCCTTGCGAAATCTTTTTCGAAGGATGCGCCAAACGCACGGATCATGCTTACCGGTGGCCTCGCGCAGCAATCGCCAAAGGAACTCGCCGATGTCCCCAACGCCGCGTGGATCGTGGGCAACACCGACAAACGCCGCATACCGGAACTGATCGCATCGACGCAGGGAATTTATCACCATGAATTTTCGCAAGACACATCGGAGCTCGCCGTTTTCGACGAACATATTCCGAGTCCACACACGTCAAACCGCACAAGATTTTCTGTAAAGATTCAGGAGGGCTGCGACTATCGTTGTGCCTACTGCATCGTGCCTTCTCTTCGCGGGCCTTCGCGTTCGGCAACCCGTGAATCGGTTCTCGACCGCGTGCGGCGTGCGATAGGCGCGGGCTACAAAGAAATCATCCTGACCGGAACGCACATCGGTCAGTTCGGTGACAATTCCGGTTCGCTGACATCTCTGCTTTCCGATATGCTCAAACTCGACGGGGATTTCAGGGTGAGACTTTCATCTCTCGATCCACGCGACGCCACGGAAGATCTGTTCGCATTTGTCAAGAGCGAACCACGAATCTGCCGGCATTTGCATTTGTCAGTCCAGAGTCTTTCTCCCGATGTTCTCGTAGGAATGGGCCGCTCTTATTCGGAATATGACGCCCTTCTGAAACGACTTGCCGACTTTACAAAATGCGAACCATTCGCCGGACTCGGCGCAGATATTATCGTTGGATTTCCCGGTGAAAGCGAAGATCATTTTCATCAGACTCTTGACACCGTGGAACAGATCGGCTTCACATACGCCCATATATTCCGGTATTCGATCCGCCCCGGAACACCGGCAGCCGCAATGCCCGACCAAATCAGTCCACAAGAAAAAATCAGGCGATCCGAAGCCCTGCGAAATGCTATTGCGATCAAACGTACTCGATGGATTTCCGCACAAATCGATGCAAAAGCAGTCCACCGTATCATTGTCGAAAGCACCGGCCCGATCCGCGGAACAAGCGGCAATTATATCTCAATCGAAGCAAGTGGTATCGATGCATCACACAACGACTGGCTCGATCTGAGACTCGTCGATTTCGACACCGGGAGCGGCAAAGGAATTGCAGTTCCGGTCTGATCAGCTTTCTGGCGAGAATACCTTCGTGAATCCGCTGACCAGATCTTCAACACTGACCTCTTCCCTGACAAAAAACCTCACGCCAAGTCCTGCCGGTGCGATGAGATCTTCTTTGGTTACAGCGCCGTCGAGTACCACACAGAACCGTACCCGTTTGTGATGTGGAAGCAATCTGATCTGATTTATGATGTCGGGAATGGAAAGCCCGATTACCCTTATGTCAAGCACGACCAACTTGATCTCACGATCTGCTGTCTTCGCCTTATTGACACCTTTCTGCCCGTCATCGGCGAATTCGCATTCGGCGCCAAGGTCTGCAAGCACCGAACCAAACTTGTCGCGAATAGAACGTTTGCTACTTATGACAAGTGCCGCTGGCGAGGTTCCTTCACCGACGCGAATAAGTTCCGAACCAGCCAGTGGCTTGAGAATGCCATCGCCGGTATTCTTGTTCGGATATTCTATGTCACGCATAAAAGACGCCACCACCAAATCGACGACACGAAGTTCCACCGGATACCGGCCGATAATACCAAACTTCGACGGCAGCGATGTAACCTGACTTTCACCCGATGCAAGTATGAATATCTTTCCATCCCCGGCAAGCGCTTCGCGCGATTTTCTCTCCGATACCTCAATCGCCGCCGACGCAATCTGTGAAACCGATGCCGCCAGCTGAAGTTCTTCCGGTTTAATATCTGGAACAAATGCGAACTGGGTTTTCGGCATCGCGTTGCGAAGTTCGTCCATCGTGTCAACCTGAGTGATGAGAAACTTCTGCGATTTGAGATATTCGGTAACCGGATTGAACAGATCGAGTCCGGATGAATAGAGAACGACATTGATATTTTCTGTCGGATCCGAAAATGAGGGCGGCGGCGGAAATGAAATTGATGAATCAATCTTGAGAATCTGATTGTAGGAATTCATGTCGGTAAAAATCCGGTCTTTGAAATTGCCCTGAATTCCATACGGGAATTTCATCGCCTCCATTATTTCCGGAGAAACCGGCTCTACACAACAGTCAACATCACGGCCGATCCGCAGACTCTTGGCAATTATTTCAGACAGGCTGATTAGTGTAGCAAGCGGAGTATCGGCAAGCGCCCGCGAGCTAAGAAGTCCCGGAGTTCCAAGGCGAGCCGGAATCTGCTGAAGCTCCTGCGGAAAGTTCCACATGGTAAAAAGTTTTGACACAACATCGTTGTGAGATATGCCGGTTAAAGCATACTCATTTGCGATGAACGGAACACCGGTCCCACTGGATTTATCGATCAGCTTCAAAAAAACATCGTTGAAATATTCGTTGTAAATTAGTATTCCGAGATCGTGAAGCAAGCCGCCAATAAACGCAAGCTCCGGAATGACAATTCTGCTTTGCGATGCAATGCGCTCAGCGATCAATGCCACCGCTACCGAATGGAACCAGAAATCTGAATGACTGAAACCTGTCTCGAAATTCTTGTCCTTCATCATCTTGAAAACTGAAAGTCCCATGGCAATAGATTTAGTCTGGGCGAAGCCAAGCTTCACAATTGCCTCACGCACGTCAAGCACGCGCCGCGAATTACCGGAAGAAAATGCCACCGAATTTGCCACACGCAAAATCTCGGCAGTGACCGCCGGATCCGTCTTGATGACACTCGCCAATTGTGACGCGCCGGATTTTTCATCCTGCGAAATCTTGAGTATGTGCGCCACCGTCGCCGGAAAAGCCAACAATTTGCCGATGTGCTTGAGCATAAGATCAAGCTTGTTCTCGCGAGACAAGGTTCTATCGAAAAGTTTGTCAATCTCGTTGCCTTCAAGCTGGTTCACATCCTGAAACTTGACCGCCTGACGCTTGAAATCCTTGATAGTGGCAACGGTAATGTTCAGCAATTTGTCGAGATCAATGGGTCTGGGTAAAAATGCACAGCCAAAATTTGTCTTCAAAATTTCCACAAGCTTTGGATCCATAGGTGGCCCGTAAAGGACAAAAGGCTTTGAGGAGATTGTTTTATTTGCTTTGACAAGCTTCAGGAATTCAATCTGAGCGCGAGGATTTTCACTTAATTCCATGATAACCACAGCTGGATCATACTGAAGTGCCTTGAGGTAGCTGGCAACATTCAGCGGTGATGCAACAACCTTCATGCCGACCTTGATAAGTCCCTGTTTTATAAAAACAGATTCTTTGGACGTTTGAATAACTGTAAGCGCTGTTATCATTTATCGTTTCTTGGATAAAGCCGACGCGATTCTACAGGTGTTTGTAAGTTGCGGCAATATAAAAATTGCAAAGACAGAGTATTTTTCATCTTTTGAATGTTTTCTTTGCGCAATATTATTCCGTTATTATATTTATGGGACTGAGACGGGCTTCTATTACGGAGACAATCATGGTTCGACTTGCTTCATTTGTTCTTGCAGTTGCTATGGCATTCGCAGTTCCGTCGATGGCACAGGATGGTGTTGCCGCCCCTTCGGACGCTCAGGCTGCAAGCACCGATGGCGCAAGCGCGCAGCAAACACCGGCTCCAGCACCTGACGCTTCGGCGACAACGCCGACACCCGATGCATCGCCTGCACCCGCGAGCGCAACAACAGGCGATGCTACATCAACCGCCACCTCCTCTCAAGATGCCGCCTCAGTACCAGCCGATGACAAGAAAAGTGCTGTTCAGAATGCGGTTCTTGAAGGTGTCCAGCTTTCGTCCGAGCAGGGAGCCACCCCCGACGAAAAAACCGTGACCTGTTATTTCATTTTCCGCGACAAACCTACCAACTACTTCTACTCTTTCAATCAGAAAGAGAAAAAGCTTGTCTTCGAGTTCAACGACGTTGAAAAAGGCTCATCACCAATCGAATACAACAAAGAGGCACCGATCAACGGTTTCCGTATCGAGACAGAAAAAGTTGACGCAAACAAAGATGTTCAGGGATTGAATCCCGAATGGCATGACATCAT
>CAIOZP010000336.1 GCA_903862805.1 uncultured Fibrobacterota bacterium | reverse complement strand
GTTCTCGCGGCCCGCAAAATTATGTCGGAATCGGCCCGCGAATTCATCACTAAAATTGCGTTCTTTGTCGCACTTCCGGCGCTGGTTTTTTCCGCACTTGTCAAGCAAAGGCTCGCCGACCTTCTCAATATTCCATTGATCGTTTCTTTGATCGTCGCAGTATTTGTCGTTGCTGTGATATTTCTCTTTTTGTCAAGAGCCTTCCGGCTTCCGACAGAAACAGCCGCCGCTTTTTCGGTCGCGGCATTTTGGGGAAACGTCGCGTACATCGGCTTTCCGCTTGCCGCGTCGGCTTTTGGAACCTCGCGTGGAATCGCTATGGCGGCAATCGTCAACGCTGTAACAACGCCAGTTGTTTTGGGAACCGCATATGCGATCATCGCGGTATTCGGTAAGTCCGGCGGGCAGTCGTTCCGTTCGAGCTTCATGGAGATTTTTGCCAATCCAGTTGTGCAGGCTGTTGGTGTCGCAGTCGTGATTGTGGTGATCAACGAACAGCTTCGCGATGCAAGCGGAGTGCTTCAACTTACGCCGTATGTTGCATGGCCGGTTGGCGTGATCGGATCGTTCCTCACGCTCGTTGGCAACATGGGGCTGCCACTTGCGCTGATCTCGGTCGGCGGGGCGCTCAACACAAAAGCTCTGCACGGTCGCATCGTGTCAATGGCCGTAGTATCTGCCGGAAAACTTCTTCTGCTTCCTATTGTCACGCTCGCGGTTTTTGTATTCGTGTTTCCGAATGCTTCGCATGATGTCAAGGGTGTGACCGTTTTCTCATGGCAACACCGCAGGCCGTGGCCAGCTACATCATCACCGGCCGGCACGAAATGGACGACGAATTTGCCGCCGCAACACTCGCACTTACCACGATCTTTGGGATCGTTACACTGCCTGTCTGGCTTTACTTTTTGATATAGGATTCTATGAAGCTCGCAGTCGCAGATTCGATTTCATTTGGAGTAGGCAAAGATGCTTTTGATGCGCTCGAGTTTGCGGTTGCCAATGGGTTTGAGGCGATTCAGTATTATTTGAATGATGGATTGATAGTCGATCAGCAGAAACTTTTTTTGCTGGCTGATAAGACACATGATGCGCAGATAAAAATTATCTGTCATGGGCCGATTCCTCTTAATGCTGTTCGACCAAGTCAAAACCTGATTGACGCGGTGCGAATTCTTTTTCCGAGTCAAAAAGATCCGGCGATCCTTCTTCATCACGATCCGCTTTGCGCTGTTGATATTGCGATTGACGCAATGCGAGTCTGGCAAGCGGCAGGTATTTCCATCCAGCTCGAAAATTTTTATCCGAAAGTGTGTGATCCTGAACAGGCGATTTCATCCTACATAAGCTTGTTGACAAAAGCCAAATCTGCCGGAATCAAAGTCACTCCGGTGCTTGACATTCCGCGACTTTTCATCAGATGGATTGCCGAAAAATATTCATCCATAAACCTCATCAAACAAATTATGGAAGGATTAGCATCTGTCAATCAAACCATAATTCTTCACATGATTGATTGCGCCACCCCCGATCAGGATCGCCCATCATGGAGACCGATCGGGCAAGGTGCAATCCCCTATAAAGAAATCTTCGAAATGATTGACAATGCAGGAATAGAAATTTCGACTGCGGTTCTCGAATACGAAGACCGGCAATCGGCTCTTGATAGCATCTCATATTTTGAGCGCCTGAAAAAAAATTCGGAGCATAAATGAACATTGTCCTTTTTCATCCGCGTGGATACGACAACAGCGGTGGTTTTGTAAAAGCCGGAAGCGTTGCTGTGAACCTCCCGCCAGTGGGCCTTTTGACTATCGCGGCAGTTTTGCGCAAAGCCGGCCACGAGGTTTCCTTCATGGATGCGGCGCATTTTTATGCGATTGACAACAGGGAATGGGCCAAGCGGATTGCCGCGATAAGACCAGACATGGTTGGTTTCTCGGTGATCACTCCGGCCTTCCACG
>CAIOZP010000335.1 GCA_903862805.1 uncultured Fibrobacterota bacterium | reverse complement strand
GATCTTGCCTCGCGTCCAAAGCCGCACTTACGGTTCCGCCTTCGCGGTTGCGCATGAAGGCATAGGCCAATGCTTCGATTGACGAAACAGGAAGCACCGGAATGGAACGGTTGAACAGCAGTCCTTTTACAAACGAGATTCCGATGCGAAGTCCGGTGAACGATCCCGGCCCGACGCAGACCGCCGCATGTGTCAACTGATCGGCCGCGATTCCGCTTGTCTCGAAAAGAAAATTCACTGCTGAAGTTATGTGCTCGGCATGAGAATTTTTCATGCGTCGAACAATGGAAACTAATGGCTCACCATCGACAACGATAGCCGCAGAAAGTTCTGTTGACGATGTGTCGATTCCGAGGATTATGCTCATTATTATCTGCCCTTCAGTGCGTCGCGAATGAGTATGTCTAATAGTTCTGCAAACGATCCGCCAGCGGCCGCAAAAGCCTTCGGTGCAAGCGATGCCGATGTCATTCCGGGAAGCGTATTAATCTCAAGTACGAAAAGTTTGTCGTCACGCACAATTATATCTGTGCGTGTAAGGCCACGACATCCGATCTCGATATGAGCCGTCAGCGCCGCCTCCTGAAGCCTTGCAGTAAGCTCTGCAGAACACGGAGCCGGAACTATTTCGTCGCTTCCACCGCTCATATACTTTGCCGAATAATCGAAGAACTCGGCCTTGACCGGCCTAATGAGAATCGGCGGCAGAGGCTTTAGGCTTCCATCGGGATATTCAAGAACCGGAACAGAATATTCGTCGCCGACGATGGCACTTTCGACAAGAATCGCATCGCTCTCTTTGGAAAACTGATCGAGCAGCATTGACAGTTCCGTCTCATTAGTTGCGCGTCCCATAAGACGGCTCGAACCCGATTGAGGACACTTTACAAAGCAGGGAAATCCGCGATCGCGCACGATGTCATCGACCGATGGCCCTGATCCCTTTGTTCGCCATATAGAACCAGGCGGCGTTGTCAGTCCGGCATGTTCGAACACACGGCGGGCAACAATTTTATCCATACCAATCGCGCTCGAAAGCACATTTGAACCTGTGTAAGGAATTCCCAATGTATCCAAGAAGCCCTGGAACACACCGTTCTCGCCGAACTCACCGTGAAGCGCCAGAAACACTGCGTCGCAGTCCTGCCAGATCACCTGAGAATCGGCTGCCTTTAACGGGCCGGTGAAAAACTTCGACTTTGCCGGATTAGTACAGTCGAGTTCCGACGGAATATCGTGAACAATATCGGCCCAGAAAAATTCGCGGCTTTTGGTCACGATAACAGCACGCGGAACATACTTGCCGCGTTCGAGATGCTTCATAACTTCGCGACCTGTGCGCAGCGAAATCTCGTGCTCGGCCGATGGGCCGCCCATCACAATGCATATCTTCTTTTTTGACATTCTTTTCCTTAAGCCTTGCGAATCTTTTCGGCGAGGTGCGACACAACCTGATCGGCAGCGATGCGATACTGCTCACGACTGTCACGCTCGCGAACGGTCACCGTTCCATCGGCCACGCCTTCGCCATCAATCGTAACACACCACGGCGTTCCGATTTCATCCTGACGTGCATAGCGTTTTCCAATTGACGAACTCAGATCGTACTGCGCATTGATCGAAGCATCGTTGAATTCGCAGAAAATCTTCTCGGCAAATTCCGGCATATTGTCGCGCTTGACAAGCGGAAGAACTGCGACCTTGACAGGCGCGATTTTCGGATTGAAATGAAGCACCGTGCGTTTGTCATCGCCTTCGCCCTGAACTTCATAAGCATCGAGCAAAAATGCAAGCGTGGCGCGATCAGCGCCGGCAGCAGGTTCAATAACATAAGGAATG
>CAIOZP010000334.1 GCA_903862805.1 uncultured Fibrobacterota bacterium | reverse complement strand
TCCTTGCCTGGCTGAACCTGTGGCGATTTTTTCGCCGCCTGTTTTGCCGCTTCGGTTTTACGGCGTCGCGCACCTGCAACAATATCTCCGATTAGATTGTTTATAGTGGATTTCGCGCCGAGTATCGCCTTGTCCGTCGAATTTTCGCAGACAAAAGAAAAGTTCCGCACGAAGAAATTGAGATCCCGCGACAGAGTTTTTGTTGCAACATTTTTAAGCGGAATTTTTTCGGATGTAGCAGAGCTTTTAGCTTTTTCGGCCACAAGCGCATCGAAAGCGGCGGCTGTCGTGCGAAGATTTTCAACTGCGGCAACGAGTCCGGTTTTTTCGACCTTCAATTTCACAGCAGGCATATCGAGATCGGCTAAAAGAGCCTTGATCTCAATTGATTCCTGCGCGTAAGGAAGTGTGTCAAGCGTCGTTCCATGTTTGACCACAATGTCCCACAGACCTTGCGCCGCTTCGACAATTGTGCCGTCAGGGTTGAACAGATGGTGATCCACGCCCTTGCGAAAATGCATAAACGCGGTATCACGGATCTCGTCCGCATGCCGCAACTGTGCGGTGTACGGATCTATAGTCTCGCGGTTGATTGCCTTGAGGTGATCGGCAAGATCCGCATTGACCCTGCTGCATGCATCTGAAAGTGTCTGGTTGGAACCAATCACCGGTGCCGCTGCACCGACAATTCCCACTCCAAGTGAGTGGAGCTCAAGTTCATTGAGCGAGCTCGTGTTAAGAGTCTGGATAGCAGTTTCCATAATTGGGAAACTCCTTTCAAATTGAAATGTAATTTGGTGCTTCCGGCCACGGGGATGTCACAAAGGACGGGTCTTCGCGCCGGTGTTCATGTAACATTACAAATATGAAAAATGGGAAAGAATTCGCGCAAGTGATGCGCTGTCTGAGGTAGTGAAATAAATGATTTTCGGACATAACAAGACAGAAACACTCTGAAAAAAAAATCCGGTCACGCAATGGCGAACTTTTATACAAAAATCTGGTCATCTTTATCGCATATCGGCCGAAGCACAAAGGATAGTGCACAAAATGCCGTAATCCCTTTATACACCATTGTGTTAAAAAGAAAAAAACATGAACCACCCCCTGTGGATATTGACTATACTGACATAACTTCCCCCCGGAGGTTGCGGCTTTCTGTTACAGCGTATCAATTGTGGCTCGTGATAAATCAGAAGAGGTACTGGATGAATTTCTTTCGTAAAGCGTCTGTAATTCCGATTGCGGTGCTGTTGGGTTTTTCCGCGTCGTCGGCAGACAATGTTGCCGGAGCGCCGCAAACGGCGGAGCGGGTTCTTATTATTTACAACGGGCTTGGGTTTGCTGGTACCTACCAGTTCTCCGAGCCCTCGTCTTGGACATTCAAGGCTGCTTTGACCGAAGACAAAACGCAGGTTGTTGATGCGGCTAATGCGAATATCCCTTCGTTCTCTCCGCATCCAACAGTTGACATGCTCAAGGTCACACAGGCCAATGTCGGAATATATCCAGAGTTGACAGCAACTTTTGGCACATCAATTCCCGATTCGTTGAAGAACGGTAAGGAGCTTTCTTACTGGACACAGGTTTACGATTTGCGTTTCGATAACAATCAGTCGGGCGTTGAGGCGATAACACTCGATCTTGCCAGTGCAACAAGCGACCTTTCACTTTACAAAACCTTCCTGACTCGCGGCGGATCACTGTATGTGCAAGGAGAGTATTCTGCATTTCAGTCGCGCAATCAGGGAGTGACATCACTTATAAATCTTTTGACCGACGACGTGTTTACCACGGCTTCGATTACGAATGTTCCGGCGGACGGCAGTGCGGCCAAGATTTCCACTTATCCCTCGAGTCCTGAAAACTTTTCAACAGATTTCAATGACCTGAATGCGATTGCGGCCCAAACCCCAGACAACAAACTTACCCTGATTTATGCCGGTTGTTATCCTCTTTCAATGATAAAGGGTGGAGTGTCTCTTATCACCTCTCCGACAGATCCGGGATATTCCCACATGCTTTATTGGGGATCACCGCATCTCAAGACGCAGAACGGCAGGCTGATTGTAGGCTTCGATATCAACTGTTGGTCGGACAATACTGCCGGCTTGGTTGCCGAAGGCGCTTATGCCGTGATACAGAATATTTACGATCTTCTCTCAGGCTCCGAAAGCTATACCGTTTCCAAGGCGTTTTCTCCGAGTTCCGGAAATGTCGGTGATACCGGCAGTTTCATAATCTCTGTCACAAATACCGGCAAATCGAACCTTGCAACTATGGTTGTTACCGACACGGTTTCGTCGTGTCTTCAAATTATAGATGCAAATCCAGCGTGGACAACAAAAACCGGAACCGTGCTGAACTGGACTCTGCCGGTTATGACATCGGGTTCCACTACCAACATCACCGTTCGTTTCAAGGCATCCCAGATGCCACCGTGTCCGTGAAAGTTAAGGAGAAATAATGCGATCAAAAATATTAGTTTCGATGATCTTTGCGGCGATGTCTTTGACTCAGCCGGTTAGTGCAGCGTTTGATTTCAACGCAGTGACGATCTCGCCAATGTTCCTGAAACCGGGGTTGGTCACACAGGTGACGCTCACCATGTTGAAACAGTTCGAGTCAACCACTGGCGGAGGTGTCTATCCGGTCAAGATGGCAGCCGTCTTTTCGCGGGATTCAATCTGGAGTGCCGACGATATTCTTATTGTCTATAATGGAAGCGACGGACTCGCTCCGGTAGCAATGGACACATCAAAGAGTTTGCGTAGTTTTCCGGAAGCCTCTCTTTTTGATGGTTGGGCCGATTACAAATTTACAACCATTGTTCCACCGACTTTCCTTCAGGGCGAAAGGTGGTATATAATCTTCAGAGGCGTAGAAGACAGTCCTTGGTATGAAACCATTTTTTCTGTCGGAAATCTCGACAATTCATTCACGAAACAGATCGCAGTTCCATTTGAAGTGGCGGTAAACAAAGACGCTATCTACAACACCGCATGGGCAAACGAAAAATCAGCTTCTGCGACGTACATTATTTCCACCGGCCTTCCTCCCGCAACTCTTATAGCGACACCGTCAAACGGCAACGGCAATGTTTATTCATTTGCGAAAGAGTCACTTTCTGTTACGCTCGAAACCATCAAGACCTTCGGTGCAAAGATCTATTACACGCTTGACGGATCAACGCCGGACTCTACGAAGTCTCCGCTGTACGATTCCACAAAGCCGATCATTCTCACCAAGAGCGACACGATAAAAGCGCTTGCGGTGGTTCCCGGATATACCGATGCAAACGGTGTCTGGTACTACATTCAGACATTGCCCAAAGCCACTCTCACAGCGAATCCTGGTGATGGCACGACCTACAGCACCCGTTCCGAGATCGTGAAGCTGTTTACGGATTCTGGTTGCAAAATCTATTACACCACCGACGGAACAATGCCGAGTGTGACCAACAGCGCGCAGCTTTACGATAGCACCATAGGCGTGACAATTATCGGCAGCGCGACGATCAGGGCGATTGCTGTTGGGTCCGGATATATTTCCGACACTGCGTCATTCACTTACAACTGCACGCTTCCGCAGTTGCAGATCACGGCCACTCCGGCGAGCGGAACTTCGTTCTATTTCAGCGAGCAGATTTCGCTTTTTGTAAAGTCGAACGGTGTCGCGGTTACCGGCACAAAAGTCTATTACTCGCTGACAGATCCGAATGTTGATTCGACAAATGGCACGTTATACAACGGTGGAGTCACTATTTCCGGCAACACAACTCTGTATGTAGTCGCCTACAAAGATTCCAACTATGTCGAAGGTCACGCAACATTCGTTTACACGATGTCGCTCGCCTCGATGAGTCTTATCGCCACACCTGGAACGGTCGGTTCACCGGTATTCTTTGGTGATTCCATTTCTGTTGCGCTCTCCGTTTCTCCGGACAGCGCTGCGGTGATCAAATACAACTTCGACACGACCAAATCACCACTGACAGGAACGGTCTACAGCGGAGCGATCACAATTCCATCGACCAGTTCCGACACGATCTGGATCAATGCTGTCGCTACGGCCTTTGGTTTTGATACCGTGTATGAAAAGTGGCAGTATATCCGCAAACATCTGAGCGGAGTGATTGCAACACCCGGAACCAGTGGCTTCTCGGATTCTGTAGCGGTTTCGCTTTCCTTGATCGAACCCTGGGCCGGTGCTGTTATATGGTACACAATTGACGGCAGCGATCCGAGCGCGGCGAATCATATCGTTTACAGCGGCGCTATAAAAATCACTGCTACGACAACGATCAAAACATTCGCCGTTGCTTCAAACGCGATTGACGGACCCGAAAGCACATACGTCTATACACAGATCTATCGAGTGGCTCGCGGTGCCTATCTCGACACATCGGGAGATGGTGCTATTGACCAGTTGATCATGACCTGCTCGAAGGTTCCAGAAAATCTTCCGACAAAGGTTCGTTGTGTAAGTCCCTTCGACAGCACCGAAGTTGTGACGGCAAGCGGATCCGACATCAGCTGGATCGGAAGCGGCCCTTCGACGCAGATCCGCGTACGACTTAATCCGCAATTCTCGTTTGTCAACAAAACAGGGTTTGCAACAGACACATTCGCATCTGTCAAATCTGTCGGTTTTGCTACAGAGGCTTTCGATGTAGCAGACAGCGTTGCACCAGTAATCGCCAGCGCCGAATATCGTCCGGGAGCAATAACCAGCGCAACGACTAAGCAAAGAGCACCCGATACGCTTATCGTTTCTTATGCCGAAAACATTGCGCAGGACAACGGCGGCAGACCATTTGTCATGCTTGTCGGAGGCGTTTTGGACACGCTTGTTCTGCCTGCTGGTTCCGATGTGTCAAGTGCGGCAGGAACAGTTGCCACCTACATTGTTCCGGTTGCGAACAAACCGTCGGATTCGTGGTTCCCGTCAGACGGCGACAGCATCTGGATCAATTCCACCTACGGTACCAGCGATATGCTCGGAAATATCCAGACAAATCCGGACAACCGTCGAGTGCCTCTGAACGTGAAGCCAGTTCCATATCTGCTTATCTACGGAATACAAAATCCGGTGAGCGCCAGCTCTAAAATCCCTGATGATCTTGTCGATCCCTCCGGTCAGTTCACAACAGGAGCGTTCGTGCTGATAGATTTTTCGATGGACTTGAAATCTGCAATCAATGCAGTTCAGTCGAGCCTCAAGTGCAAGATCTATGATGTGCTTGGAAATCTTATCGGCAAAACAGGCGACGGGAATGTTGGTTCATGGGTACTCAATCCAAGCCAAGTGTCTCCGTCAAGCCGACTTGTTGTAAGCTGGAATTGTCGTAATGGAAACAATCGCAATGTTTCCGGCGGAGCTTACAAGGTACTCATCTCGGCAACCGATCCCGACGGACGTAACATTTCTATTAGCGGTTTCATCTGCGTTCAGCGCAAATAGTTTACCCGAAACAATGTCTTTGTATTTGCTCAAACCGGCCAATTCTGGCCGGTTTTTTTCTTTTTTATAGAAAAGACTTGCTTTTGTTTATCATTTTGCTTTATATTGTCATTGTAACTCAAGTTAAGTGTGGTTGGAAACAAGTAAAGTATCAATAAAGGAGTTCTTATGAGCAGGATTGCAGCAGACATCACGAAGCTGATTGGCAATACGCCTTTGGTTCGTGTGAACAAGCTAACCAATGGTGCCAAGGCAGAGGTTTTGGCAAAGCTCGAGTATTTCAATCCGCTGTCGAGTGTGAAAGACCGAATCGGTCTGGCACTTATCGAAGATGCCGAGAAGCATGGCTTGCTCAAGCCGGGTTCGATCATTGTCGAGCCGACCAGCGGCAATACCGGAATCGCTCTTGCCTATGTCGCAGCGGTCAAGGGATACAAACTGATTCTGACCATGCCAGAAACCATGAGCATCGAACGCCGCAAACTGCTCGCCGCACTTGGTGCAGAACTGGTTCTTACCGAAGGTGCAAAGGGCATGAAAGGTGCAGTTGCAAAGGCAGAAGAAATTGCAGCGGCTACAGCAAACTCGTTCTTGCCACAACAATTCAAGAATCCAGCCAACTCCGAAGTTCATCGCAAAACTACAGCCGAGGAAATCTGGAACGACACCGATGGCAAAGTCGATATATTCATCGCAGGTGTTGGCACGGGCGGAACGATCACAGGTGTTGGTGAAGTTCTCAAGAGCCGCAAGCCCGGTGTTCAGATCATTGCAGTCGAACCCGAAGGTTCGCCGGTGCTTTCCGGTGGTCAGCCAGGGCCGCACAAGATTCAAGGAATCGGCGCCGGATTCGTTCCGGATGTGCTCAATCGTGATGTCATCGACGAGATAATAAAAGTGAAAGAAGCCGACGCCGGATCAACGGCGCGTGCTTATGCCAAGGCCGAAGGCGTGCTTGTCGGAATTTCGTCCGGCGCGGCTCTCTGGGCTGCGCTCGAAGTTGCAAAGCGCCCTGAAAGCGCAGGCAAAACCATTGTAGTGATATTGCCGGACACCGGTGAGCGTTATCTTTCAACATGGCTTTTTGAAGAACCAGTAAACTGATCAAAAAATCAAGCAGATAAAAAATAAAGGGGAGAAGAAAATGGGATATCGTTTTGAAACTCAGAGTCTGCATGCCGGTCAGCAGGTTGATCCGACAACGCTTTCACGCGCTGTGCCGATCTACAGAACTTCGTCGTATGTTTTCAAGAATACTCAGCATGCCGCGAATCTCTTCGCGCTCAAGGAGCTTGGAAATATCTACACTCGCCTCGGCAATCCGACGCAGGCTGTTCTTGAAGATCGCGTAACCGCGCTTGAAGGTGGTGTCGCGGCTGTCGCTCTTGCTTCGGGCACATCGGCGATTTTTTATACCGTGATCACGATTGCAAAGCAGGGCGATCATATCGTTTCGGCGAACAATCTTTACGGCGGAACATACACGCAATTCGATTCGATTCTGCCGCAGTTTGGGATCAATACGACATTTGTAGATCCGAAGGATCCGAAGAACTTCGAGGCCGCGATAAAAGAGAACACCAAGATCATCTACCTCGAGACTATTGGAAATCCAGTGCTCGATGTTGTCGATGTCGAAGCCGTTGCCGCAATTGCAAAGAAGCACGGGATTCCGCTCGTGGTCGATGCGACATTCACCACGCCGTATCTCTATCGTGCCATCGAACATGGCGCCGACATCGTGATCAATTCGCTGACCAAATGGATCGGCGGCCACGGTACTGCGATCGGCGGAATCGTCATCGACTCCGGCAAGTTCAACTGGAAGAGCAGCCGCTTCCCGCTGTTCGATCAGCCCGATCCAAACTACCACGGACTTCGTTGGGCTCACGATCTTCCCGATGTACTTGCGCCTGCGGCATTTGCATTGCGCTTGCGCACGGTTCCGCTTCGTAACCTTGGCGCAGCAATAACGCCCGACAATGCCTGGTACTTCCTTCAAGGACTTGAGACGCTTCCTCTGCGCATGGCACGCCACAGTGAAAATGCGCTTGCCGTTGCAAAGCACCTTAAAAGCCACAAGGCTGTTTCGTGGGTTCGCTATCCGGGCCTCGAAAGCGATCCGGCATATAGCGTTGCAAGCAAGCAGTTCAAGAACGGTTTCGGCGGCATGGTGGTCTTTGGTGTAAAAGGCGGATACGATGCGGCGGTAAAACTAATCGACAACGTGAAACTCTTTTCGCATCTTGCAAACGTCGGTGATGCCAAGAGTCTTATTCTTCATCCGGCCAGTACCTCGCATAGTCAGTTGTCAGAAGAGCAGCAGAAGGCTGGTGGATTGACAAGTGATCTGGTGAGATTGTCGATTGGCATTGAGCATATTGATGATATTTTGGAAGCTATTGATGAGGCGTTGGAGATTTCTCAGAAATAAGAATAAGGATTTAAGACAAATAAGTCAGGAAGGGCTCCCGCCCTTAGACCTGGCAAGAAAATATGGATGCCCATGTTGCAACACAAAAAACCAGTTAAATTATCGAGAACTATCAGCC
>CAIOZP010000333.1 GCA_903862805.1 uncultured Fibrobacterota bacterium | reverse complement strand
TCGTCTTCATCCTCTTCGATTACAGGCGAGAGATGCTTCGTCTCTTCGATGTATTCGGCAATCGCGTTCGGCTTCGATTTGAGATAGGCGATAAGCTCTGCCGTTGTTTCGTCGGAAAGTTCCATGCGGCTCTGACGCGTTATGCGGGTTGAGACGCCCCATTTGGCGAGCAGTTGCGGAGTCACCTTCATTGCATCTTCGATTTTAACAAATGCACCATCATCAGCACGGAAAGCAATGCACTTGTCTTCGCCGAGACAGCTGTATTCGTTGAGGTAACGCATGTGTACCTTCAGGACATCGGCCGTCTGTTTGATGCGGTAATAACCGGTGATGTAGTACTCGTCGGTGAAGTCTATTTCGGAGCCGACATATTTTGTCATTAAGAATATGTAGCGGTGCTTCTTTTTTGCGATTGCATTGCGAACCTTCGAGCTCTTGCACCCAAAATATCCGAACGACATGGTTTCGTAATTCGGTTCCGGAACGACATCGGAGGGAAGACTTTCCGGAATCTCGCGGATTGGCAGCGCAGCCACAGAGTCGCTCTCGTAGAACAGGACGATACCCGAGTTCATTCCGCGGAAGTCCTGCCAGCGGACGGTGTTGATGTCAGCGGCTACCAGACCTTTTCCCATTTAACACTCCTTGGTAGGATTCATACATATAACAACAAGTGAGCCCGCAAAATCCGGCATTGATCCGAAGTTTGCGGGCTCACCCGACCGACAAAGATAAATGAATTTTTGGGCGCAGGCAAGAGCTTATTCAAATACCCCGCTCTGTTCCTAAATATCGTACCGCAAAAACAGAATTTCCTCTGGCGTTGTAGCGAAGTTCGTTCATGTAGTTTCGCGTAATGAACACGCCTCGGCCGTGGTCTTTTGTCAGGTTGTTTTCATCGAGCGGATCAGGAAGACCGTTGTGATTGAATCCGCGGCCTTCGTCTGTGATGCTGAGGCAGACCTTTTTCTGATCCACGTGATAAAGGATAACGACACTTTTTTGCGGATTGTTGCCGTTGCCGTGCTTGATCGCATTCACCATCAGTTCGAAAAGGCAGATTCTCATCCTTTTGATCTCGACATCGGGATAGCCATTCTGGTCCATGCGGCGAAGAATACCTGCACAGACCTCCGGTATCTCCGCGATGTTGTGGGCAATGGCCGCTTCAGGGCGTTCGTCGGGCGCGAATCCGGAATCTTTCAGCAAATCGGCAGGGTCACCGGCTTCGAGGCAGAGCAAAGTAATATCGTCGCGCAGACGTGTGCCGTTGCGGAAAGTTCTCGCATCTTCGAGAAGTTCATGCTGGAAATCGTGCAGAGGAAGTTTCCCGAACGACGACACAGCGGCAAGCAGCCGGTCGTTTCCGTAATAAACCATGTCGCGGTTGTGGCATTCGATCAGGCCGTCGGTGTAAAGCAGAAGCTTGTCACCGGCGGCAAGCGTGATCCGTGAATCCTCATAAACCGCCATGTCGGCAATCGCCTGATGACCGATAAAGAATCCGCGCCCCGATAATTGCGAAACCGAGCCATTGACCGCTGACCAGAGTATCGGCCGAACGTGTCCGGCGCGGGAATAGATCATGGAATTATCGGCAGGATCTATGAAAGCGAGGAAGGCCGTCAGATAATGCTCGCTCTGCATGAATCTGCACATGCGCTTGTTGACATCTGCGAAAACCTCTGCTGGTGAAAAACTGCGCTCGATGCTTTGCAGGAAAAGCATCCGGCCGACGGTTCCGATCAGCGCCGCCGGAACGCCGTGTCCGGAAACATCGAAAATCAGCACCGCAAGACGACGATCAGGCATTGTAATAACGTCGTAGAAATCGCCGCCTACCATACCTGCGGGAATGTAGGTGCTCGCCGTTTTCATGTTGACGAATTCGGGTAGCGAGGTTGGCATCATGGCCGACTGGACATTTCGTGCCATCTCCATTTCTTCGCGCTCGATCTTGCGAACGTTCTCGACATGCATACGCATACTGTCAAGCTCGCGCATCCGGGATCGCAAAAGCAGGCGGAGCTGGTCGGTGGTGAATTTATGTATGCGGTCATCGGCCGGAACGTCTGCTGGTTGCGTCGCGATGTCATCAGCGGGATTGAATATCAACATGACATTGATGGATTTGTGATCTTCCGAATAGAATGGGATTCCGCGAAGAACCACATCGTGCATCTGCCCCGAAAAAAGATTTATGAGCGAGCAGAATCTCTCCCTCGTGGCTTCTTCAGCGGCAATGGTTGCGACAAAGTCGGCGAAGGGGTGTCCCTTGAAAGAAAAAATCTCGCCGACGTTATGAAGCGGAAGCGAGAGATTGTTTGCGCCGGTGAATATTTCAAAAAGTGTGTTGACGAAAATTATTTCGCCGTCGGTTTCGATGAGGCAGGTCGGCAGATTTGCTGAACTGACAATCTCGCGAATGAATGCAGTGGATAGTATCATCGACCCGCCATCTGTAAAAGGTTGACGGGAAGCATGGTAATATCGTGGAGAGTGGTGTTCAACTGCGATGTTTCATTGAAATCAGGAAAAGAAGCCAAATCGCCGAAACTGGTTTGTCAGGATGATCAGGTCCATTCAACATTCATTTTGACAAGCCATATTGCGAACGAAGTTCTTCAAGTCCGACCAGGCGACCAGCTTCAACATCTGCAAGACCGCGCTCGATAGTTTCACGGACATAAGTCTCCTGCAGCCGTATTTAGGGCTTGCTGAACAGATCCCCTCAAGCAGGAATGACAATCAGCCTGTCGTCGTAGAACCGACCCAAAATCACCAAAACGATCCATTTGAAAATTGACAACAAAAGATCCCGCAGGATTTTTCCGAGGTTTATCAGCAT
>CAIOZP010000332.1 GCA_903862805.1 uncultured Fibrobacterota bacterium | reverse complement strand
GTCCAGGCGGCCTCGCTTCGCACAACGTCAAGCGATTCCTTTGCGCGCAGATTTCGCGAGGTCACATCGAGCATCTGAATTAGGTGTACGCTTGATGCCGCGCCGCCGATCGGAATAACGTATGCCTCGCAATCGCGGGCGTGGGCGGTCGGGCCAACCGTTATGCTGAGCGGCCGCGTCGAAGCGTCAACTGCACCAACGTGTCCGGCAAGATGCGGAATAAGTTCGTACAGATCGTTGCCTGGGAGGATCGGACTGCGCCCGACAATTCCTTCGAAGGCCAGATTCGCCTCGATGATTTTACCAGAAGCATTGACCACCGCCATGCCGATTGGCGAGCGAACGAATACCCCGCGAAATCGTTCTTCACTCAATGCAAGTTGGCGACGCAGGCGGTATTCGGTGGAGATGTCTTTTGCGATTGCGCGAAAGCCGCAGACCTCGCCGTTGCGCTTGAGCGGAATGGTCATGACCTGCGCGTGAAGATCGGAACCATCCTTGCAGACAAGGTGATATTCCTTAGGCTCTCCCCAGTCGCCTGCGAGGATGTTGATGATGTCCTGGCGCAGTTCTTCGGCGTGCTCTTCGGCCCAGATGCGGAAGACTAAAAGCCCTTCGTCGATGTCGCGGCGATCATAACCGAGCTGCCTCATGCCGAATGCGTTGAGCCAAGTCACCCGCATATCCATATCGGCCTCGCCGACGAAACTCGGCACCAGATCGAATGCCTCGCGGGCATCGGCACTCTCGGCATCGTCCCACGAGACCGGCTTGACATCGTGCGAATAGTTTTTGAGCGGCCGCGACTGTTCCATTTATATCCGTCCTGTGATTATTGCTTGACGAAAACGTTCTCGATATTCCAGAAGAATTTTCTCTTCTGAAAATAAACCGCTTCAGCGATCGGAACCGGGCAGACATTTGCAAAGCGATTGCGAACCGCGAAGAGCCGGTACGGTGCGGGCATTTCGATATATGGAAGATTCTCGCTGTACAGAGCCTGCCACTCATCATAAAGAACTTTTCTTGCGGACTTGTCGGTGAGCGTCGCGGCTTTGGTGAAGATCGTATCGACCCGCGCCTCCCAAGGTTCCGACGGATGCTTCTCGCATGGATACCACTGATGCGTGCGCGCCGTGCTCATCCAGACCTGCGCACCAAGATGCGGATCGTCGGAGCCTGTCAGTCCTATCACCATCGCGTCCCAGTTGTAGGTATTGTCGAGCTTGTCAACGAGGTTGTTGAACTCGAGGAGAGTGAGATCGATTTTTATGCCGAGAGCTGAAAGATCCTTGGCGATCATCTGGCAGTACTTGACACGATCGGAATTTCCTGCGCTGGTCACCAAAGAAAATTCGACCTTGCGCCCCTGCGGATCGACAAGACCATCGGGCGTAGTTTTGAAACCGCCAGCGGCAAGAAGCGCTTTGGCCGAGTCCGGGCAATACGCGTATTTGCGCACATCAGGGTTGCTGAAATATCCGGAGGCCTGTCCCATCGGCGAGTACTGTGGCTCGGCGAGTCCGTTGTGAACAATCGAGATCATGTCGGATCGATTGATCGCAAAAGCCACGGCCTGCCTGAAGTTTTTGTCGCGGAACCACGAGAGCTTTGCCGCGTCAACATAAGGCTTGCCGCTTCGCGCGTTGGTGTCGCGGTTTTCGTTGAACATCAGAAACACATCGCCCAGCGCCGGGCCGAGGTTATAGATAGTGAAGTTCGACGCGGCCTCAAGCGGCTTGAGCAATGGATATTCGCTGTTGCGCATCTGATAGAAATCAGTCTCGCCATTCTTGAACTTCAGCAGCTCGGCCGAGTTGTCCTTGACATAAGAGAACACGATTCGATCGAGGTACGGAAGTTGCGTTCCGGCGGCGTCCTTCTTCCAATAATGATCGTTTCGTTCAAGCACCACAGTCTGCGAAGGTTCGTATCGGGCAATGCGGAACGGCCCGCTTCCGACGATTTCCGAAACCGGCGTGTTCACGTCCCATGTTGTCGTGAATTTACCTGAGCCAACAGCGTCAGCGAGCTTGTGCATCGGGATCACCGGAGTGTTTGTTCCGGTCAGCAGTTTCAAAAACGGCGCAAACGGTTTTGGCAAAGTAAAGCGCACCGACATCGGCCCAGTCTTCGCCACAGCGATTTCCTTTCCGTCAATCATGATGTTGTCGCGATCGATGGCGATGTTCTTTTTGTCGTAGATCACTTTAAACGAAAAAACCACATCGTCGGCGGTGATCGGCTCGCCATCCGACCATTTCAGGCTGTCGCGCAAAGTGAAATCCCACACGAGCCCGTCGGGCGAAGTCTTCCATTCCTTCGCAAGACCGCCAACAACCTGCTGATTGATCGGATCGTATTCGGTAAGTCCGTCGAACACGAACTGCAAGACTTCCCACGAACTCGTCTCGGTGCTGGTGATCGGATTGAATGTCTTCGCATCGCTGCCCGCCGAACTCACGCGCATCTCACCGCCGCGCTTACCGATCACTGGCACAAAGGTCTTCGCCTTCTCGCTCCAGCTGTGCCAGTCTTCGAGCTTCGATCCGCTCGCCGACGGTTTCTGTTTCTGTCCGCATGAGGCCACAAGAATCGAAAGCACTGCGGCACCTATTGCAAGTTTAAAAACTCTGTTCATATTGTTTCCCTTTTTGTAAATCAATTCTATTGGCTGACTGTTCCGGCGGCGAGGCCGAATTTTTCTGCGCGATACTGGAAGGTGCGGTAGGTCATGCCCAAAAGCCGCGCCGCTTCTGCATAAACTCCGTTGCCGCGATCAAGTGCCTGCCGCAAAATGTCACGCTCGAAATCTTCGAAAACGATTCCGCCCGAAGGAATAACATACTGCGCGTTTGTCGGAATATCATGAGCGACTCGACTCACCGGCGGTTCGACAATTTCGGGAGGAAGATCCGAGATTGAAATTTCATTTCCACGGGAAAGCAAGGCCATGCGAAGCACCACCGCCTCAAGCTCACGAACGTTGCCGGGCCAGCGATAAGAGCAAAGCGCTTTCATTGTATCAGGTGGAATGACACGACCAGTTCCCGAACGACTCAGGAAAAAGCCGGTAAGTTTGATAATGTCATCGGGACGTTCGTAGAGCGGCGGCACCGTGATCGGAATGACGTTGAGCCGGTAGTAAAGATCTTCGCGAAAGGTTCCGGACTTGACCATCTCGGCGAGGTTGCGGTGCGTTGCAGCGATTATCCTTATGTCAACCGGAATCGATTCGACAGCACCGACGCGACGCACTTCCTTCTCCTGAATTACACGCAAGACTTTCGCCTGAACCGATAGCGGCATGTCTCCTATTTCGTCAAGGAAGAGCGTGCTTCCCGATGCCGATTCGACAATGCCGATCTTGCGTGCGGCGGCTCCGGTAAACGAACCTTTCTCGTAACCAAACAGCTCGCTCTCAAGAAGTGTTTCGGGAAACGCGGCGCAGTTGACCGAAAAGATCGGCCTTACTCCACGCGGGCCTTTGTAGTGAATCAGCTTTGCGATTCGCTCTTTGCCGGTGCCGGTTTCGCCGCGAATGAGAACCGTTGCATCGGAGGCACAGATGCGGTCAACAACATCGAGGACATCGCGCATTCCCTTCGATTCGGCAATGAGTCCGGTTGTGGAATCATTGACAAGACGCGAACGGAATTCCTCTCCGGCGGCACGCAGTGCGCGCTTCTCGGCGGCTCTGGTCACAACAAGAAGAAGCTCCTCGCGTTCGAGCGGTTTCGACAGGTAATCGTAGGCACCTGCCTTCATTGCAGCAACCGCTGTGTCAATTGTTCCGAAGGCGGTCATCACGACAATTTCGGGTGGTGCAGCAAGTTGCTTCACCGCCCGCACAAGGTCAATACCGGTTCCGCCGTCCATCTTGTAATCGGTAAGAACAACATCGGCAGTCTCTTCGGCAAGCGCGGAGAGTGCGGACTTCACCGACTCGGCGGTTCGACAGCGATGACCTTCTTCGTGAAGGATTTTTGCTACTATTCCGCGCTGACCTTCTTCATCATCAACGACAAGTATGTTTGCCATTTTTGCCTGTTACTCCTGTGGAATCCTGATTGTAAATACCGCGCCGGTTTCGCTGTTTGCCGCGCTGATTGTTCCGCCATGCGCTTCGACGATGCGCCGTACAAGTGCAAGACCGAGTCCGGTTCCGCCTTCACGGCCGGTCACGTATGGTTCGAATATTTTTTCGATAATGTCTTTGCGGATGCCGCTGCCCGTGTCGGAAACACGGATCGTCGAGAATCCGTTTTCGACTTCGGCAACGATTTCCACACTTCCGCCCTCCGGCATTGCGTTGGACGCATTGAGCAGAAGGTTCAGCAACACAAGTCCGAACTGCGCGTTGTCAACGTTCAGCACAATGTCTTCGTCGCATTTGTAAACCAGACCGATTTTCTTGTTGCTGAACTGCAACCGTATCAGCGCCTCTGTTCTTTGCAGTAAATCGGCCAGCGGAACGAGCTCCCGTTTCGGTTTGACAGGCCGCCCCGCTTCGACAAATTCCTGCGCCATATGGTTGAGCTGACGTACCTGTGTTTTTAGGTCGGCAATGTGATTGCGAAAGGCTTCCTGCCTGTCGGGAACAATCGCATCTGTAAACGAACTCGCAAGATAATCGGCAGTAAGATTGATCATGTTCAGCGGATTCCGGATCTCGTGCGAAATGACCGAAGCCGTCTCTGCCAAAATTGCCCGCCGCTCGATTTCAGAAAGATGATCTTCCATCAGCCTTTGGTCGCGAAGCCGCTTTGCCATGTCGTTGAATGCGGCCGTTAAGCGACCGACCTCGTCGCGCCCGATTGGCGGAAGCTCGACATCGAGTTGTCCGTCGGCAACGTGTCCGGCGGCCTCGACAAGCCGGTCAAGCGGTTTGCCAAGGTGACGCATCACCAGAATCGACAGCACCAGCAGAATCAAAAACAGCACGGCCGTTGCGATCATCGCCTTCTGTATCGCTTCTTCGAGGAAGTGATTGTAGTCGTGCAGCGAAATGGTTGTCTGCACCATTCCAATGGTCGCGCCATCGCGAATGATCGGTACCGACACCGAATAATGTTTATGAAAAGGAACAGAGTCGGTGGTTCCGATGTCCTCTTTCACTATGGTTTCGTGATCGAGAACTTTCTTGTTGGTGCCGACTTTTTTGGGATTGCTTGATGCGATGACATGCTGCGAACTGTTTACAACCAAAACCTCGCCGACCTTGCGGTTCTTCGTCGCATCCTGAATGAATCGCTCAAGCGTATCGCGGTCGGCGTTGTTGATCGTGGCAAGCCTTTGCGACGAAAAACGAACCGTCTGCGTCAGGGCATTCATATCAGAAAGTACGCGTCCTACAATGGCGCTTTGCAGACGAATCGAGAAATAAAGCATGAACGCCATGGTAAGCACGAAAAGTGAAATCGCCGCAAGAAGAAATTTGGTATGAAGCCGCATTCGATCATTCCTGTATCAATAAACCTGTGTCAAAATACATGAGGCGGATCGAAAGCAGCCGTCACTATCAGTAATGCGGCGGCGGACTCTCTTCCGAAAGATCCCGGATATGTGACCCACCAGCAACGCTTAATCTCTCTTTCAGCAGCTTTACCTCACGCTCGAGGAAATCGACGCGATTGACAAGCGTGAGTATCGTCGAATTCAATTCCCCTACGGTGTGATCCTGATAAGCAAGCTTCATTTCCATTTCAACAAACCGTTCTTCCACACGCTCTCCCGACATTTTCTTTCCTTTCAAAAAAAGCCCCGAAGCACTGGCTCCGGGGCTTTGTCTATCAATCAAACTTGTTTACACACACTCACACACTCTCTCAGCCGATGAATTCGTTGCCGATCTTGCGTGCGCGGTTCGGCTTGTCGAGGTTGATGCCGAGGCGGATTCCGACTTCGACGAGAAGGTTCCAGCCAGCGACAAGCTCAACATAGTTCGCAAACTCGCCACCATCGGGAATAATAAACGTCGGAAAAGATGTCTTGCGGGTGCTGATTGCAACAACGTGAATGCCAACACCCTTCACAAGTACGTCGCCAAACTTCTGCTCTTCGTCGGCGAAGGGTTCGACAACGATGATGCCTTCGTCGGCGTTCATCACCTCTTCGATGCCGTGAGCGGCGTAAGTGCCTTCAAGGTAGTCGGACTTTTTGCGGGTGATTTCGTTAGTTTTGAGGCGAAGCTCTTCGGCGACACCGTTGTTGCGACCGGCCCAGTAGAGAACTTTGGCCTCGACTAAACGTGCGACAACATCTTCCGGAACCTCGGCGGTAAGTGCCGCTTCAATTGCATCGGCGAGCTTGCCAAGATCTGGAAGCGGCTTGCCGTTACGTTTGCGGAAAATAATGTCGTTGACAAGCGCCTGCTCAACCACCGACTTTGTTGCAGCAACGGCATCTTCCTTGCCGCATGTCAGAACATATCCTGCATCGGCTTCGGCAACAATGGGTGTTCCGGCATTTGCTACAACACCGAAAATGTTCTTGTGTCCTTCGGCGCGGAGCTTGCGAATCAGGCGAACACCTTCTTTGGTCTTGCCAGAATTGGAGGCGACGAAAACCGAAGTGTCGGCAAGCTTGTATTCAAGCGCCTGAGTTGCACCTTCGGTGAAAAGGATTTCCTTGTAGCCATATTTGGCTGTTAGTCCGATCATCATGTCGGAGACAATATCGAGATCGTCGATGGCACCATAGGGATGTGTTGCGATGGCGTCCCATTTTATCTTGCCCGCCGTGGCGGCAAGGTAGCCTTCGGTTTCGCGGTAACCGCGAAGTCTGCTGAACCCGGAGGTGCCGCCCTCGGGTAATGAAACAGCGTCCGGCTTTGCCTTCCTGATAGCGCGGCTTACGGCCATTTGGACTTTCGCCCATTCGTCGAATTTACCGGCCCTGGTGAGCGGGCTTCGTCCTTCTACCTCGGTGGAAAATGCCCAGGAAGTTCCCCATGGATGACGCTTGACGATGTTGAAGGCGATATCTTCAAGCTGTTTTTCACGTTCAGGAGTGATTTCTGTCCATTTCTCAAGCGCGTCTTTCACGACAGGCCGCTCCTCGGCATTGACATAGTTTGAAATAACCATCAAATAGTTTGTTATGCGGTATTTTCTCAGGAGCTGCGCTTCCTGTTCTTTGGCCTCCCCGTAGGTTATTGAACCGAACCCCCCGCGCATATAGTTTCTGGCGAGATCGTCCGCACGGGTTATACGGGTGGCGCTGCAGAGATTGCCGAAAAGATCTTTGGAGGGGTGTTTGTTTTCGAGAAAATCCATGATTGAAAGGCGGTAGTAATCACGGACAGGAACTACTTTTTCGGGACGGATCTCGCTTTGTATAACAAAGACACCAGTTCCAAGGCGGCTGTCTTCGAATGTAAGCGGTAGTTTCGCAAAACCTCTGTCGT
>CAIOZP010000331.1 GCA_903862805.1 uncultured Fibrobacterota bacterium | reverse complement strand
TTTTACTATTTTAGAATTCTGCGAGCAACAAAGGTTACTTTGGAGCTTAAATTTGAAAATAAGGGCGATTAGCTCAGCTGGTTAGAGTACTACCTTGACATGGTAGGGGTCACTGGTTCGATCCCAGTATCACCCAAATTTTTCCGTTCACGTTCGGTTTACCGAGCGTTCTTTATGGCCCGGGGTTCTTCTCTTACCGTAGGGCGACAACAGCGGCCGGCTGTTGATCCTGCTTTGAGCAAAAAATAGAGGTTTTCAAGCTGTTGGGCAGCAAAACTTTCGCGGGTTCACGCGACAAAACAGAGTTTGAATACCATAGCAGTAACGGCCTTAAGCCGGGGTGCAAAATGAATGTAATTCTACCTGACGGGAAAAGCCTGTCCGTAGCTGATGGTGCAAATGCCATCGAAGCCGCAAAGACCATAAGTATTGGTCTTGCAAAGAATGCTCTTGCCGCAATTGTGAACGGCAAGCCGGTCGATCTTTCGCATAAACTTTCCGATGGTGATAAATTCGCGGTTGTGACATTCGATTCTCCTGAGGGCAAGGCTGTGTTCTGGCATTCGTCGGCCCATATCATGGCGCAGGCTGTCAAAGAGTTATTCCCGTCTGTCAAGGTTGCTATCGGTCCGGCTATCGACAGTGGTTTCTTCTACGACTTCGACACCGAGACTCCTTTCAACCAAGACGACATAGCAAAAATAGAAGCCCGTGCAAAGGAAATCGCTGCGCGCGCTCTTCCGATCGTTCGCATTGAGGCGACTAAATCCGAAGCGCTTGAGATGTTTGCCAAAGCTGGCGAGACTTACAAGGTCGAACTTATCGAGGCTCTTGAAGAGGCCCCGAGTATATACAAGCAGGGCGACTGGTTCGACCTGTGCCGTGGGCCGCATCTGCCAAATACTTCGCCGGTAAAGGCGTTCAAGATTCTTTCAGTTGCGGGTGCCTACTGGCGCGGCGACAGCAAGAACAAAATGCTTCAGCGTCTTTATGCGATCAGCTTTCCAAAGCAGGCTCAGCTCGACGAATACATCACCTTTATGGAAGAAGCGAAGAAGCGCGATCATCGTAAATTGGGTCAGCAGCTCGATCTTTTCTCGTTCCACGAAGAAGGTGCCGGTTTCCCGTTCTGGCATGCCAAGGGAATGGTACTCTATAATGCAATCGCCGATTATTCCCGACGCCTTCACGTGGCCCGTGGATACGACGAGATCCGTACGCCGATCATCCTCAACGAAGGATTGTGGCATACTTCAGGTCACTGGGATAAGTACCGTGAGAACATGTACTTCTGCGAGATCGACGAACAGCCTCATGCGGTAAAGCCGATGAACTGTCCCGGTGGTTTGCTTGTTTATAAGAACAGCCCGAAATCTTATCGTGATCTTCCACTTCGCAATTTCGAGTTCGGACTTGTTCACCGTCATGAGAAGGCTGGCGCTCTTCACGGACTTTTCCGCGTGCGTGCTTTCACTCAGGACGACGCACATATTTTCTGTACTCCGGAACAAATCGAATCTGAAATCAGCGATGTTATCGATTTCATTTTCGATGTCTATAAAACGATGGGCTTCAAGAATATTCAGGTTGAGCTTTCAACCCGTCCTGAAAAGTTCATCGGCGAGATTGATGTCTGGAACACCGCCGAAGCCGCACTCGAATCTGTGCTCAAGCACAAGGCGATCGACTTCAAACTGAATCCGGGCGACGGTGCTTTCTACGGACCTAAAATCGACTTCCATGTTTCCGACAGCATTGGTCGTACTTGGCAGTGCGGAACGATCCAGCTCGATTTTTCGATGCCGCTTCGTTTCGGCCTCGAATACGCAGACGCCGATGGTACCCGCAAAGTTCCTGTAATGATTCACCGAGCTTTGCTTGGATCGATGGAACGTTTCATCGGAATATTAATTGAGAACTACGCCGGATTTCTGCCGATGTGGCTGTCGCCGGTTCAGGCTGTGGTCATGGCTATCTCCGATAAATACAGCGACTACGCAAACGAGATTTACGCCAAGCTGAAAGCCGCCGGAATCCGTTGTGAACTCGACTCGCGTGCCGACAAGATCGGATTCAAAATCCGTGAGGCCGAGATGCGCAAGGTTCACTACATGCTTGTCGTTGGAGAAAAAGAACAGGCCGCCGGAACCGTGTCACTTCGCAGGCACACAACTGGCGATCTTGGCGTCGTTTCAATTGACGAAGTGCTAATGCGTTTTACTACAGAAATTTCTACAAAAGCACTGCCGGAACACGGCAGCGTAGCTTAAACGTTTTTACAGGAGGCTCGTATTAACAACAGGTTTCGCCCGCAGGAAAACGTGGATCAGACTCGAATCAACAGAATGATCCGTGTGCCGGAGATCCGCGTCATAGGCCCGGAGGGAGAAGCTCTCGGGATCATGTCCACACCTGATGCTTTAGAGCGCGCGGTTGACATGGGACTCGACCTTGTTGAAATATCGCCGAATGCGGAGCCGCCGGTTTGCCGCATCATGGACTATGGTAAGTTCAAATACGAGAAGTCCAAGAAGGAAAAGGATCAGAAGAAGAAGCAGCACGTGATGCACCTTAAGGAAATAAAGATGCATCCCAAGACCGATGTGCATGACTTCGATTTCAAGATTGCTCATGCACGAGACTTCCTTGTCAAAGGCGACCGCGTCAAGATCACCGTTGTGTTCCGTGGGCGTGAAATTGCCTATAAGGAATTTGGCGAACAATTGCTCGAACGCGTCGATGCAAAACTCGTAGACATAGCGCTTTGCGAGCTCAAGAATCGTCTTGAAGGCCGCAACATGATGTCAACCTACGTTCCAGACAAAGTCAAAATAGAAAAGATCAAGCGTACCGCTGAAAAGGAAAAGAAGCTCGCCGAAGCTGCTGCAAAAGCTGCTGGTGCTCCAGCTCCTGTTCATGTTGAGGCACCAAAGCTTGGCGAATATGTTGAAGACGTTATGGAAGAACACGAAGAGTCAGTCGAACAGTAATTTTTTAATATCAACAGGAGGACATCATGGCCATCAAAAAGGTCAAAATGAAGACCCGCAGTGCCGCGAAGAAACGTTTCAGACTTACAGCAACAGGCAAAGTAAAGCGCGCAAAAGCTTTCAAGAGCCACATTCTTACCAAAAAGAGCCGCAAGCGCAAGCGCGGACTTGCGAAGAATACTCTTGTCTATCGTGGATTTGAAGATGCAATCAAGTCGATGCTTTGCGGTCGCTGATTGTTTTCTGTTTCTTTTAAAATGAATAATAAGGAGTTTTACAAATGCCAAGAGTAAAGACACGTGTTGCCTCCCGCGCACGCCGCAAGAAGATTCTCAATGCCAATAAAGGTTACTTCGGTAAGAAGGCGAATTGTCTAATGATCGCAAAGGACGCGTTCTGGCGCTCAGGCCAGTATGCGTTCCGTGACCGTCGCCAGAAGAAGCGCAATTTCCGCGCGCTCTGGATCGTTCGTATCAACGCCGCTGCCCGCCTTAACGGCGTATCGTATTCGGCGCTTATTTCCGGTATGAAAACAAAGGCTGTCGAGCTGAACCGCAAGTCCCTTGCACACCTTGCTCTTCACGAGCCTGAGGTGTTCGCCAAGGTTTGTGCAGCGATCAAGGCATAAGTTTTGATCTCGCAGTACAAAACTTCGCAATCGCTTGACGGACTGGAATGTTCTGTTTCGGCTCGGCTCGGTGCTATTGTCACCGATGCCGACGCCGAAACTTTTCGCTTAGACTTTCTGGGCAAGAAAGGATTGCTAACGGTTCTGCGTAAATCGATGGGAGATTTCACCATTGACGAACGTAAAACGATTGGCGCAAGAATAAACAAAATTGCCGCCGCCGCCGAAGAGCAATTCAAAACCGAATTCTGGAAAGCCAGCGCCGCAAATGCCGCAGCCGCAGCGTTTGATCCTACCCTACCCGGACTTCCGCTTCCCAAAGGAAGTATTCATCCGAGCATCCAGACCACGCAGGAAATCTGCCAGATTTTTTTCGACATGGGATTCGATATTGCCTACGGGCCAGAGGTCGAAACCGATCACTACAATTTCGAGGCGCTGAACTTTGCGCCGCACCACCCTGCCCGCGACATGCAAGACACCTTCTTCGTTTCCGGCGACCGCGACGTTCTTTTGCGCACGCATACATCGCCCGTTCAGATCCGCGTGATGGAAGAAGTGAAGAACGCCGGTAAGAATCCACCGATTCGTTGCATCATGCCTGGTCGTGTCTATCGCAACGAAACGATCACCGCAAGAAGTCACTGCACCTTCCTTCAGATCGAAGGAATTTACATCGACAAAAACGTGAGCCTCGCCGATTTGAAAGGAACGCTTCTTGGTTTTGCCAAGCGCTTCTTCGGAGAGAACACTGCTATAAAAATCCGTCCGAGCTACTTTCCATTCACCGAGCCATCAATTGAAATCGATGCCTCGTGTTTCCTCTGCAAGGGCAAGGGCTGCAATGTGTGCAAGCACACCGGCTGGCTCGAAATTCTCGGTGCCGGAATGATTCATCCAAACGTGCTGAAAGCCGGTGGAATTGATCCTGATGTCTATTCCGGTTTTGCCTTTGGAATGGGCCCGGATCGAATCAC
>CAIOZP010000330.1 GCA_903862805.1 uncultured Fibrobacterota bacterium | reverse complement strand
GGCAAAAGCCTGCGGGATGTACGCGATCGTCGATTGGCACATGCTCCAGGTCGGCGACCCTAATTTCTACGACATCAACAACCCGAAAGACGCGGTTGGACATTCAAAGGCATTCTTCGATTATATGTCTAAAAAACACGCTGCCGATGGTAATGTGCTGTATGAAATCTGCAACGAACCGAGCGATCCCGATGGTACCTGGGGAAATATTGCGGCATACGCGAATCAGATAATTCCGGTAATCCGCAAGAATGATCCGGATGGCTTAATTCTCGTTGGAACTCCGCAGTGGTCGTATAGCATTGGCGATGTCAATACTGCCGATATTACAAACATGCACAATGTCATGTTCACCTTCCATGTTTATGTCACCGATCATCCCGACGGTGACACCTCGACACTTTCAGATGCCATTTCCAATGGCGTTCCTGTTTTTGTATCTGAATGGGGTTGCCAGAATTCCGACGGCGATGGTGCCAACGACCACACTCTTGGACAGGAGTGGGTGGATTTCTGGCGCAACAACAAAATCAGCTGGATCAATTGGAACTTTTCCCCCGATCCGCTTTCGGGCGCGGCATGGGATTTCAGTCAGATGCAGAATCCTGTTTTCATAGATGCCAATCTCAAGGAGTCCGGCACATTTGTCAAGGATTGGATTCTCAATCCGGCAGATAATTTCCCGTCAACAACTGCGATAAAAAATCGACCAGCAATTTCAAATGCAAAGACTTTTGAATGTTCGCCCAATCCTTTCTTTGGCTCCATATCTATTAAATTTCCCGTCGGGATGAGGAGCAATTCTGTTCTTACCATAGTGAATGCTGCTGGTTCCGAGATTTTCCGTAAGACAATTACAGGAAATCAATTCGATTGGAATGGGTGCGATGCGAGCGGACACGCACTTCCATCCGGTCTCTATCTTGCGACGCTCACAGGCGGCAACGGCAATATTATGAATCAGAAAATTATCAAAGGCGGCAACTGACATAAAGGATTCGTAAACTCTTGCGAATCCTGTCCGGCCTAAATGCCGCATTTCTCACACTCTGCTCCGGTATTTCTGATAAAATCAAAAACAGGATAAGCGGTTCTGGCATTGTTCCATAATAAAAGTGTATTTTTGTCCCGTTAATCCGGCATTTGCCATTTGCTTTGTATTACCAATAATTTTACGGAATCAGAACCACTATGAGAATTTCGCTGAACTGGCTTAGGGAACTTGTTGATGTAACCGCACCGGCCGAAGAGATTGCCGATGTCCTGACCCAGCTCGGACTCGAAGTCGAGGGAATCGAAACTACAAACATTCCCGAAGGGATCGTTGTCGCCGATGTGATCGAGGCAGTACCGCATCCATCAAGCGATCATCTTACACTTTGCAAGGTCGATTGCGGAACCGGCGAGATTCTGCCAATAGTCTGCGGCGCTCCGAACGTCCGAGCCGGAATGCGCACGGCACTTGCCACCATCGGCACGCAGATCGCACCGGACTTCGTGATAAAAAAGGCGAAATTGCGCGGCGAAGTTTCGATGGGAATGCTTTGCTCCGAACAGGAATTGGGCTTGTCGAAAGATCACGGAGGCATAGTCGATCTTCCCGATTCTTTTGTGAAGGGAACGCCGCTTTCTATCTATTACAAATGCGACACTATTTTAGAAGTCAGCCTTACTCCAAACCGTGGCGACTGCCAAAGTGTTGCCGGAATTGCCCGCGAGGTGGCGGCGAAGTACGGCAAGCCTCTTTTGCTTCCAGTAAAGCATCCAGTCGAATCGGGCGAAGATATTTCCTCGCTCATTTCGGTTTCAGTTGAAGACGGGAACCGTTGTCCGCGTTACCTCGGCCGTTTTGTCAGAGGTGTTAAGATCGCAGAATCGCCCGACTGGCTCAAAGATAAACTTGCTACTGTAGATATTCGTCCGATCAACAATGTTGTCGATATTACCAATTACATTTTAATGCTTTTCGGTCAGCCGATGCATGCTTTCGATTATTCGACCGTTGTTGGCAAAAAGATTGTTGTAAAAACGGCGACAGACGGTCAGAAGTTCACCACACTTGACGGAAAAGAACAATCTCTTTTGTCAACAGACCTGCTCATCTGTGACAGCGAAAAAGCTGTGGCTCTTGCAGGAATAATGGGCGGAGCGAACTCCGGTATTTCTAATGCTACGACAGATGTATTTCTTGAGTGCGCTTATTTCGAGCCGACTGGCGTACGCAAAACAGCCAAGTGCCTTGGTATTTCTACCGATTCATCATTCCGCTTCGAACGTGGCGTGGATCCGGCGGATCATCTCGAATACGCAATAGATACAGCTGCCGCTCTTATTGCTGAAATTTGTGGCGCCACTGTTGCCAAAGGGCGCATAGATGTAAATCCAGTAAAGCTTTCGCCCAAAACTATTTCGCTTCGTTTGTCTTATCTGAACAAACTCCTCGGCGTTACAATTCCCAAAGAAAATGTTGTCGCAAGTCTTGCCGGAATAAATATAAAGCTCATTGAAGACAATGGCGATTCATTGAAATTTTCTGTTCCGTACTATCGCCACGACATCGAGATCGAAACCGATCTTGTCGAGGAAGCCGGGCGATTCTT
>CAIOZP010000329.1 GCA_903862805.1 uncultured Fibrobacterota bacterium | reverse complement strand
CGCATGCACCAACCTACTCCCAGAGTTGATCTGGGAATCTGCTTAAGGGGTATTGCTAGCGCAGCCCTGGATATTCCGCCGTTTATACCTATCATCAAATTTATATACCGCTCCTGATATGATGTGAAAGTTGTGGACGATCTCTGTCCGCCGCTCACACCGAAATCGAGATAGCCTACCTTGCGCAATGGAAGACCAAATCCGAGCGAAGCGGAAACATCGTTTGTCGTTCCGTCAGCCAAGCGCGAATATTTCACACCAGCCATATATTGAATGATCTCATAGTATCGCGGAAGGAGGAGATCAGGAGCCGGAACGAACCTGATTCCCAGACCAATTCCACCGGCATCGTGAAGAGTAGTTTTGGTAAGAAGCGCCGCTTCATTCTTCCGCATTCCAGTTTTCCAAAACTCTGCATTTCCGTCAAGTGCGACAAGGAACTTCGCCGATGGTGCGTACGATATGCCTACACGAAGCGTCGGTGCCAGACTCATCAGATACTTCTGGGTAATGACGGTGTCAGGGCCGATGTGCCCATAGTTGCCATTCTGGGTTGCAATTGCTGAAAGCGAATCACGGGTCACAACCGTTCTCGTTAGATGATCACGAACCGGATACGAGAACTGCGCTCCAACAGAGAAGCCGCGCAGTGATGCCATAAACCCTACGCCCGGCCGAAGTCCTTTGATGAAATCGGCGGTGCTGTCATTCTCTTTTGCAAACCACTGCGAATTCAGAACGCCGTTGGGCGTTGACTGATCGTTCAGCGAATCCGGATCGTAGTACCAGTCGGTGATTCTCTGGGAAATTTTACGGTAGTTGTCGAAACCGAGGAATGCACCAATTTTAATATGCTTTTTGATCCCGATTCCATAGCCGAGCTGCCAGTTAGAAAGTCCGCCCTGAGCATCGTACGAGACGCGTTCGCGATCGTTTGAGTTGGTGGCAGGAACCATCTTGTCAAAAATATCACTCTGCTTGGTGTAACCAAAACCAATTGCTCCGGCACTGCCGAGCGGCACACCGAAAACAAAGGTCTCTGGCAAAGTGCGAACCATGTCGGCATTAAGATTCTTGTATGTCATGCGCGTAATTGCCGCATTGAACCTGGCGACAAATTCCACTCTGTCAAGCGCCGCCAGATTTGCCACGTTGCGGCTCATGACATCGTCATTTGTGGCAACCGAAGTACCAACACCGCTCATCAATGCGGATGATCCGCATGATGGATCGACCGGCATTCCCACGGGCTGCGCGGGAGTGAAAACCGACTGTGCCGAAACACACGAAACGAAAACGGAAATTGCGAGAAGCTGTTTCATGATAAGTCTCATTGTGTTCAGCTCCTCGGATCCGTGAAGATGAATTGAAGTTTGAAGCTCCGCGAAATCATGTCTGTCCACCTAATTATTGACAGATATTGAAGCGATGTCCCAGGTGAATCCGAAAGCCAAAGATACAGATAAGTCCTATCAGGAAGCTTTCCTTTATTTCTCGCCATAAGAGCCGCAATCTGACCGGAGAATTCTATCGTTGAAGAATCGTCTCCATAAGTACTGCCGTTTCGGTTCGCCCTTATCCGCCTCAGATCATGCGATGCACTAAGCATACGCAAAGAATCGAATCCAGGATTAGCATTCTGAGAAAGTGTGTAGCAGAAGCGAAGCGATGTATCGCTTGTGTCGGCACAAGTAAACACGCTGTCAGCAGGAAGACTCATTCTGGCCCAGAGCGGATTCTTAAGCGTATCGACGCCATTGTAAATGACATTATGAAGATCAGTCAGGTCGATCTCAAATCTTGCAATATATCCACCGGCCGTTGAAACCGGCTTGCCAACAATTGAAGACTTGAATGCATCCGAATAGAAAACCTTCGTCCGGTTTCTCTCTGGATAACAAACCGTATCGAACACCGTGGAATCGGTTGCGGTCAAGGAATCCTTGGTGACAAAATGCAGTTTCAGGAACGGTGAGTTGTAACAAATGAAGGATGAATCGGCCGAGCTGACAACTCGCGAATAGAAATCGATAGTGTCGTCAACCGTTTTTGCCGTATCTTTGGCCACCACGATAACCTTCATCGTCTTTATCACGCTAATGGTGTCGCTGCCTGCTAACGTTGTCCAATGCCTATACCGAGCAGAGGTGTCTCCGTTGAAGACAAGTTTGTTGTAAACCGTGTACCCCTTAACGGTATCTATATATGTCATGACCGATTTTACGGTATCGATGGAGTGCGTCGGATACAGCGAAGTACTGGAAAGCGAGTCCGAAGACTTGCGGATAAATTTCCAGTTTCCTTTTGAGTTGAGCAGGCTATCCACTTTCAAAGAATAAATACTTCCGTAATAAGACGTTGTCGATGTGTCATAACCGCTGATGGACGTATCACGGCGTGCTTGGTAGAAGCTGGAATCTATTTGTAATCTTGATCCGCCTTTGAAAATTCTCATGCCGGTGCGATGCTTGATTTTTTCCAATTCAAAGATTGTATCGGTCTGATATTTGAACAGCGATGAATCAATTGTCGTGTCACCTTTGATTATCGTGGTGTCGTAAGCCTTGGTTTTGAATGTGTACAAAGATCTCGAAATGATGGTATCAAAGATTGTCGTCATTGTGCTGTCGCGGAAACTGCGATTGAGCGCCGAGTCAAGTCGTGACCTAACAATATAAACAGTATCGCCAGTCACCAGAGTTGAACTGTCTTTGGTTCTCGTACCGTAAATGGCATTGGCCAGAGTGTCATTTACATAAACAGAATCATGTCCGATGTACGGCGTAACCAAATAGGCAGTATCATACTTGATTGGCTGATTATTTGGGCCGATCAAAAAGAAGGAATCTGGGAATGACCACACGGTATCGCCATAACGAATCGTATCACTAATCAAAGTCGAATCAACAATGCTCGAATCCCTTCTGACATACATTCCGGTATCGAGAAAGGCGTATTCGACTATGGTGTCTTTATGAGTTGTTCCGGCAGCATCGGTCTGACGCCCTTTGAAATATGTCGAGAGATCGACGTTGAACGTCGTGCTTCTGTCACCAGGCGTGGTCATGAGCGGACGAAGTTTTAACGTATCAAGCGCGTTTACCGGTTTGTCGGAACACTGGCCGATCTCGACATAAGATCCACGGGTCAGATGATACCCGCGGGATGCTGCATTGAAGCCGAGCGTTGCAGTGAATGTGACGCTTTGCTTACCGGTCGTTTTTAGATGCGAAGCGACAGAACCGTCGATCTGGTTCAGTCCGGCAAATCTTGAAAATGCAAACAGCCGCTCACCATGCCACGAACCTGCCGTCGGCGGCGTGTTTTTCAACACAGAAGAAAGAGCCGAGTCAGTTGTGTCGGAAACGGCTCCGAATCCGTTCATCTGCGTATCCAGAATATTGTCGTTGGCGAGTACGGCGAGATCTACCGTGTCGATCTTCCCGTTGAAGTTAGGCAGGTTCGGATTCTGCTGTTGGAGAATGTCACCGCCGAACGGTGTCGATGTTTCAAAGAATTTGCACGAGGTGACAAGTGTGCATACGAAAAGGGCTACTAATCCGGCACGAACCATCTGGCGTGTTTTCAATCGGAATCTCCTAATGATTGTCATAAATGACAGTCGGCTAATATAGTTTCAAATGAATGTGTTCCGCCACATTGACAAAATGCGGGACACTTCAGGGTAATACGGCCGCGCCTATACTATATTTCTTTCGATTCGGGCAGAGGGCCTTGCAGTAGCATCCCTCCTCCATAAGCAGTACTTTGCCAAGGAATTGCAGCATGAATGACTCGACATCAAAATCGCCACGGGACTGCCGTGTTCTAATTGTCGATGACGAAGAGATCCTGTGCCGGATGCTCGGCGACACGCTTAAAGATCTGTACAATGTCACAACCGCAACAAGCGTGGCTGATGCCTTCGAGCACATCGACAAAGTTGTTTTCGATCTCGTGGTTACCGACCTCAAATTCCTCGATGGTTCCGGCATGGACGTACTTCAACATGCAAAGCACCGCGACAAATACACCGAGGTAATAATAATCACCGGCTTTGGAACTTTTGAATCGGCTTCTGAGGCGATCAACTACGGTGTCACCGCCTACCTGACAAAACCTTTAGTCATTGCCGACTTCATTACGCAAGTCGAACGGGCAATCGCCTCGCGCATGTTCCATCTTCGCAGCCTTCAACTTATACGCAAATCCGCCGACAGTGGTGCTCATGATGTCAAGGAACACCTGCTCGATGTGACCTCACTCTACTATTTCGCCAACAAGCTGATGCTCTCGCTTGACATATCGGAAATCATGAGAATGGTGATGGACGAAGCCAACGACCAGTTTGATGCCACCTGCACGATGGTCGGTGTCCGCTACCTCTCATTTGAAGACATTTTCGTAATGCCTGCGCGTGGCGAACTAAGCACCGACAATGTTGTGGCAATGTATTCGGCATCCAAAGACGAAGCGATGAAAATCTTCGATAAAAGTGCCGTAATGCTCGGTCGCATTCCCATGACAATCTTCCCAGGCCGTAAAGCGGAAGGTGTCGAACAGCCAAATGAATTTCAGGTCTGCCTTCCGATGACTGTTCTTGGAGAAACCATCGGATTTATCGCTATGTCAACCGACAACAGTACCGCACTTCACGGTGAACGGCAGCGTTTCTTCTATGTCTTCTCGACGCTTGTTTCGGCTGCGGTTCAACATGCCTACATAGACATGCAGGCGAAGATTCAAGCCAAGACAGACGGGCTGACTGGCATAGCAAACCACCGCATGTTCCAGGAGGCCTTGCATCGCGATATGTCACGTGCCCGCCGCCACGGCAGGGTCTTTTGCCTTGCAATCATTGACGTTGATGATTTCAAAAAAATCAACGACGAGTATGGCCATCTTGTCGGTGACTCAGTGCTCATCGACATCTCACGACGAATCCAGAACACGGTTCGTGCAGGCGATCTGCTTGCAAGATACGGCGGCGAAGAATTTGCG
>CAIOZP010000328.1 GCA_903862805.1 uncultured Fibrobacterota bacterium | reverse complement strand
GGCTACGACAATCCTCAATATCTTCTGAATACCAATCTTACCGGAACTATCAATTGCCTTGAACTTGCAAGAAAATTTTCAGCAGATGTAGTTTTCCTTTCGACCAGTCGTGTTTATCCGATAAACACCATCAACAATCTTGCCTACTCTGAAACAGATTCGCGCTTTGATTTTTCTGACAAACAAATCGTCACCGGAGCTTCAGGAAAAGGAATCGCCGAAAACTTTCCATTGTTTGATGCTCCGCGATCGCTTTACGGCGCCAGCAAACTTGCCAGTGAACTTGTTGCTATCGAATATGCAGAGGCATTCGGCCTGAACGTGATAATAAATCGCTGCGGAATACTTACAGGGCCGTGGCAGATGGGCAAGGTTGATCAGGGTGTTGTTGTTTTATGGCTTGCAAATCATATCCTCGGAAAGCCTCTTTCATACATTGGTTTTGGCGGCAAAGGGAAACAGGTTCGGGACTTTTTGCACATTCGCGATCTTTTCTCTCTTGTCAACCTACAGCTCGATGCCCCAGAAAAATTTTCTGCAATTCCTTACAATGTCGGCGGCGGACGCTCCAACACGTTTTCTTTGTGTGAACTGACCGAAGTCTGCGAACGAATTACCGGAAAAGAAATTCCCATTAACTCCGATCCTGAAACACGGCGTGGTGATATTAAAAATTACACCACCGATTCCAGCCGGATACAGGAACTGACCGGTTGGTCGCCTCGTATCGGATTAGACGAAACCCTGACTGAAATTCGCGATTGGTTTGTTACGAATATTTCAACTTTGAAGCCGATCTTCGGCTGATTTTTGGAGGACTGATGGCAGTAGCAATAGTTACAGGTTCCGCCGGTTTGATCGGTAGTGAAGCGAGCCGGTTTTTTCACGACAAAGGCTACAGCGTCGTTGGAATCGACAATAACTTCCGTCAGGAATTCTTTGGAGCAGAAGCTTCCACAGAGCCGATGCGCCGTCTGCTTGAGACTTCGCTGACTCGCTACAAACATTATTCCGCCGATATTCGCGACGAAGCTGCCATCGGGAAAATATTTGCAGAATATGGATCCGATATCGAAGTGGTGATTCACACTGCTGCACAACCATCACACGACTGGGCGGCAGGAAAACCTTTCATGGATTTCACAGTGAATGCGATTGGTACGCTTACAATGCTCGAAGCGACACGCCAGCATTGCCAAAATGCGGTTTTCATCTTTACTTCAACCAACAAAGTTTACGGCGACACACCGAACGAACTTCCTTTGGTTGAGCTTGAAACCCGCTGGGAAATTGCCGACGATCATCAATACAAAAACGGCATCGACGAGTCCATGAGCATCGACCATTCGAAGCACAGTTTGTTTGGTGTTTCAAAAGCCTCGGCCGATCTTTTGGTTCAGGAATATGGAAGATATTTCGGAATGAAAACCGGCATCTTCCGTGGAGGTTGCCTCACGGGTGGCGGTCACGCCGGTACACAGCTGCACGGTTTCTTATCGTATCTCATGAAGTGTTGTATCACCGGCAAGGAGTACAACATTTTTGGGTACAAAGGCAAACAGGTTCGCGACAACATTCACAGCTTCGATCTGGTAAACTGTTTCTACAACTACGTCAAGGCTCCGCGCTGCGGCGAGGTTTACAACATGGGCGGCAGCAGATTTTCAAACTGTTCAATGGCCGAAGCTATTACATTGTGCGAGCGCGTTGCCGGAAAGAAAATGAATGTCATATACCACGAGGCCAACAGAATAGGCGATCACATTTGGTACATAAGTGATGTAAGCAAATTCGAGCGCCATTATCCCGACTGGAACCTGACATGGGATCTGGAGCGAATAGCCGCCGACATCTTCGAACAAACTGTCCGCAAAGGATCGGTATAAAGTATGCGTATTGCATTGGTAAACCCTGTTTGGATACATGGCTCAAACATTACTGCAATCAGATCGGGTTCGCGTTGGCCGCACGCCCGCCGCAATTTTTTCAGCATTTACCCGTTTCCGTTTCAGCTTGCCTATGCGTCTTCTTTGCTGAAAAAAAACGGGCATGAAGTCTTTGCCAAAGATTGCATCGCAACCGGAACGCTTAACGAAAAGCTCCTGCCGGAACTGATGGCTTTCAAGCCGGATATTCTCTTTTTCGAAACAGCAAATCCGACATTCAGATATGATGTGGAATTTGTAAAACTGGTGCGTGAAAAACTTTCGTGTATGATTATTGCCGGTGGTCAGCTCGCAACATCTTTTCCAGAAAAGATTCTTGCGCACACCGACGGTGCGATTGCCGGTGAATGTGAGTTGGTATTAAAAGCGATTTGCGAGCGGCTTGACAAGAAGGAATTGCTCGACGGAATTCCAGGGCTTTCTGTGATGAAAAACGGTTCTGTTCAAACGACACCGCAGGAACTCATCGCAAATATAGATGACCTTCCGTGGCCTGATCGTGACATCGGTCCGGCACGCGTGTATCAAGACAATTTTTGTGCACATTTTCCTGCGGCCCAGATGATCACGTCACGTGGTTGTCCGCATCGTTGTTCGTTCTGTTTGGAGTCGTATGTCTTCAATCATAAAGCCAATTTCCGCAGGCGAAATGTTGCCGATGTGGTTGACGAAATGGCAATGCTCAAGCAAACTTACGGAATCAAAGAAATCTATTTTGACGACACATCATTCACTGTCGATCGCCGCCGTGTCCACGAACTCTGCCAGGAAATCCTCGCCCGGAAGTTGAAAATCAAGTGGTCTTGTATGGCCGATTCAAAGGTCGATTTTGAAACGCTCAAAATCATGAAGGCGGCAGGTTGTAGAGCACTCAAAGTCGGTGTTGAAACCGTCAATCCTGAAACCCTTCACGCCATACTAAAACCTGTCGAAACCGAACATGCTGAAAAGTGTGTTGTGAACTGTCGCAAGCTCGGCATATTCCTTCATGGAACTTTTATCCTCGGCCTTCCAGGTGAAACGGAAGCAACTATCGATAAGACTATCGACTTTGCATTCAAGGGCGGTTTTGACTGGATGCAATTTTCTCCGGCAATCCCGTATTGTGGTACTCCGTTCTACGAAGAAGCAAAAGCCAAGGGTTGGCTCGTTAAGGAAGAATGGGACGATGAGTGCCTTGAGAGCAACGTAAATCTTAGTTATCCGCAGCTACCCAAAGAAGTGATTGAGCG
>CAIOZP010000327.1 GCA_903862805.1 uncultured Fibrobacterota bacterium | reverse complement strand
GGGTGAGATTTCAATGTTGACGCAGCTTTGTAACGAGTCTCCCGATGATTGGGATCTTTTCTACGGACTTGCAAACTGCTATCAAAAGACCGGTAATCTGAACAATGCGAGTTCTGTTATGGAAAGTTTTGCGCAATCGCATCCTGGTGACAGACGGCCGGCAATGATGCTGGGGCGTTACAACAGTATGCGTTCGGCGGCCACAGCTCCGGCAACCGATCCATCGAAAAAGCCGGTACCTTCCGGAAAGAAGATCTGATTCCTATTTTGTCAACAAACGGCGCCGCGGATCACTGCGGCGCCGTTTTTATCTGAGGCGGTCAAATGGCCTTAAGCGAAATTTTCATCCGATATGCGGTAGCGCTTTGCATCGGTATCGTCGTGGGACTTCAGCGCGAATTTTCCTTCGGTGGTGAAGGCAAGGCACATCATTCCGCCGGTATGAGAACATTCGCGCTGTTCAGCATGCTCGGTGCGATTGGTGCGCATCTGTCAAGTTTAATGAACTCGGCAGTTCCGTTTGCGTGTGTCGCACTCATTTCCGGAGCATTTCTGACGGTCAGCTATTTCCTCGATGCCCGCAGCGGCGACACCGGCATAACGACACGCGTGTCAGCCTCGGTTGTCATGTTTACAGGTGCGATTACTTTTGCCGGCAGCAATGTTCATGATGCGTTGTCCGTTGCAGTTGCGATTACTGTTGTCACAGTTGCATTGCTCGAATACAAAGAGCAGATGCACAACTTCGCTGTAAAAATTTCCAACGACGACATAATCGCCGCAATCAAGTTCGCAGCTATAACTGCGATTGTCCTGCCGCTTTTACCAGACCACGTTTATGGCCCAGGCAATTTTGCGCTCTTCAATCCTTTCAAGATCTGGCTTTTCGTTGTTTTCATTTCAGCAATAAGCTTTTTCGGGTATATCCTTATCAAAGTATTCGGAACCGGCAAGGGCATTGGTCTCACCGGATTTCTCGGCGGACTCATCAGTAGTACCGCTGTGACATTCTCGTTTACTGAACGCAGTCGCGAACTTCCCGAACTTTCGCGCAAGTTTGCTTTCGCGATTATCGAAGCATGGGTGGTGATGTACTTCCGCGTGGCGATTGTCGTAGCGGTACTATTCCTTCCACTTGCTAAAATAGTTTGGATACCGCTATTAGTCGCGGCACTTGCAGGAATTGCGTTCTGTATTTTTATGATGCAGACAGACAAGGGTAACCGCGAGAACCATGTCGCATTTGTCAATCCATTCCGTCTTGGGCCGGCAATAAAATTCGGTGCACTCTTCATGGCAATTCTTGTGATCTCAAAGGCGGCTTATGTCTATCTTGGAAATACCGGTGTATATGTCTCAGGCTTTGTGGGCGGTCTTGCCGATGTCGATGCAATTGCGCTTTCAATGGCAAAGCTCGCCGACGGTTCGATCGATAAAGTGTTAGCAGTCCGTGCAATAATCATCGCTACAATTGCAAACAATGCATTCAAGGGAAGTGTGGCGGCTTTTCGCGGATCTCGTGAATTGCGTAAGGCAATATTGCCTGGCGTGATTTTTATTCTTGCAGTTGGAATCGCATCTTTATTTTTTGTAAAGTGAGCTGATGATTTGTTTTCATTGATAAATGCAATTGAAAAGCGTATGGAAAAGATTTTTCCTGCGAAGCTGATTCGCGTCGTCAAGTTTGGAATGGTCGGCGTATCCGGAGTTTTTGTAAACGAGGGAGTGCTTGCGCTTCTCTGTTTCTTTTTCGGCAAGCACCATTATCAGTTCTGGAGCATAGCCGCGATCGAGCTTTCGATCATCAGCAACTTCCTTCTAAATTCGAACTGGACTTGGGGCGATCGTCCCGCTGCATCTGGCGGCGGCAATATCCGCCGTCTGCTCAAGTTCAATACATCTGCCGGACTTGTAGCAATTGTCAACTGGGGAACGATGGTTTTTCTCACAAGGAATCACGGCATTGATCCGCTCGTATCAAATCTCATTGGAATTGCTTTCGCCTCGGCGGTCAACTTTCTTGTAAGCCACTTCTGGACATTTAGAAAACATGAAGCCTGATCTTGTCATTTTCGATTGCGACGGAGTTTTAGTCGATAGTGAACACATATCCGACCGCGTGTTCTGTGAAGTCCTGACCGACGCAGGGTGCCCGCTCACTTCAGCTGAATCCGGCTCGATGTTCACCGGATTCTCGATGAAATCATGTATGGAAATTGCCGAGCAGCATTTCGGGAAGAAACTACAGGCTGGAACGCTTGAAGAATATTATCGCCGAGTATATGCCGCTTTCCGTGCCGAGTTGAAGCCGGTGAAAAATTCACCGATGGCTGTCGAGTCGATTGACAAAGCGGGAATCAAAATCTGCGTAGCGAGTTCGGCAAGTCACGACACACTTGCGGTCACTCTTGGCACCACCGGACTATTGCCATATTTTACCGGCCGCATATTCAGTTCGCAGGATGTCGAACGCGGCAAACCTTTCCCAGATCTCTTTCTTCATGCGGCCAAAACTATGGGCGCAGATCCTTCAAAATGCATAGTCGTTGAAGATTCGATTCCAGGCGCAAAAGCGGGCAGAGCCGCCGGTATGAAGGTTTTCGGTTATGCTGAAGTCACCAACACCGACAAGTTGCGGAGTGAAGGAGCGATTGTTTTCACGGACATGAAAGAACTGCTGTCCATAATTCAATAACTGAAAAGTCAGACATGTTAGTGTCGGCTGTTTTAATCGTCAAATAAAATCTGTTACTGTTTGATGAAATTCGTAGGCGTGAATCTATCAGCGTCTTGCGGCGAATGAAAGGGAGATTATCCCTTTATTCCCTGATCGATATTCTTTGATTTCAGGAAAGACATAAGCCGGTCTTTTTCGGCAGGGTCTGTTATTGACTCAATGAATTCATCGAGGCCCACATGATTCAGGAATGAAACGATACTGTTTGAAAACAACTCTTCCGACACTCTCTCTTTGTCAACCATATATTGGAGGATGTGAAACGCTTCGGGGTTCGGCTCTTTTGTCGCGGCATTTTCATCGGAATCGTTGCTGGCAAAAAAAGTTTCGGCACGGGAGTAAGTTTCTATTTTCAAACGGAGGCTTTGGTCAACTTCATTTTTTAGTATTTCAAATTCATGCGACTCATGTTCTACTGCATTCAGTGTTGGAGATTTTATCCCGTTTTTCTGGGCTTCCAACCTTTGGATTGCAGCATGTCGTCCTATTTTCATATCATCTGAAAGAATGTGTTTTACAAGCCAGTTATTCAGAAACCGCACCAACTCGATAGGAGAATATTTACTGCCACTTTTGAT
>CAIOZP010000326.1 GCA_903862805.1 uncultured Fibrobacterota bacterium | reverse complement strand
GAACAGGAAGACCGATCGAGGTCATTTCCATCAGGCCGACACCCTTGCCGCCCAAGAGCTCCTTGCTGAGATCAGAACCTTTGGCCTCGGCCTTGCCTGCGCCGTACGAGAACACGAACTTCTTAGAAGCTTTTGCTGAAGGCATTGATTGCCCCTCCGTTTGGTTTAATTATAATGCAAAAAACCGTTTTCGCGGATGAAACACTCTCACTTTTCAAGCTTGCGGGTGGACAGTAAATATAGTTTTTCACAATAGGTGGATGTAAAGGTTTAAGCGGGTAAACGAGCCAATATTTCGGAGTACGCGGTAAAACTACTGATAGACCAGACGCATTCTCGCCGGAAGAATTTTCAACTGCTCGCGATACTTCGCCACTGTTCGCCTTGCACATACAAAACCCTCGCCTACCAATGTCTCGGCGATGCGCTGATCGGAAAGCGGATCGGATTTGTCTTCGGCGGCAACAAGCTCGGCCAAACGGCTTTTTATCTTCGATGTAGAAATGTCGGCACCGGTTTCATCCTGACCTAAAGCTTCCGTGAAGAAGTATTTCAGCTCGAAAACCCCGTGCGGCGTTTGAGCATATTTGCCATTGGTCACGCGGCTGATGGTTGAGATATGCATCCCGATCACATCGGCGACATCCTGAAGTTTGAGCGGAGCTAAATTAGGAGGGCCTTGTTCAAAGAAAACTTTCTGCTTGTCAAGAATCGCATACATCACTTTGGTCATGGTGGTACGACGCTGTTCGATCGCACGGATCAGCCAAGTGGCACCATTGAATTTCTCGCGGATATACTGCTTTGTTTCTTTGGTGGCGGTGCTGCCACGTCGCATCATTTCAGCGTAGGTTCTGCTGATATGAAGCGAAGGAACATATTTGTCATTGATCATCACAAGCCACTCGCCTTCGACTTTTTCGACAATAAGATCAGGAATGATCGAACTCGGCCGATCGGGGCTGACCGAATAACCAGGCTTTGGATTCAGGTGACGAATCACCTCAAGTGCAGCCTGTACGTCACGCGGTTCAACTCCAAGGCGCCGCGCGATTTCCGGAATCTTCATCTTTTCGAAAAGCGCCCATTCCTCCGTGATGATTTTCATCGCAACCGAATCGTCAAGTCCGGCGCGATGAAGCTGGATCGAAAGGCACTCTGCAAGATCACGGGCACCAACCCCAGGTGGGTCAAGTGTCTGGACAATCGACAAGGCATCCTCGGCATCAAGCACATTGACAGATGCGAATTCGGCGACTTGCTCAAGAGGTTGCCGCAGATACCCGTCGGGATCGAGACAGCCGATTATGTACTTGATTAGAAGAATCTCTTTTTCGTCAAACTTCTTGTCGGCAATCTGTTCTTCAAGATATTCGTCAAGGTTTTTCTGATAGACCGGACTCGGTTCGTAGAATTCCTGTCCGGCTTCGTATGTGTCGGTGTTGCGGTTGTATTCAAGGCTGTCGTCGAGATATTCCTCCCAGTCAACCTCGTCTTCGGCAGAGGCAGGCTCGTCATCGTCGAGTTGCGAACTCTCGGCAACCTGGTCGGAAGGTACATCATCTTCAATCGTGTCGTCTTCGCTTTCGGCAAGCTCAAGCACGGGGTTCAATTCCAGTTCCTCACGAACAAGCAATTCGAGCTGCATTGCATTCACCTGCAACAGCTTCAATGACTGGATCATTTGAAACGAAAGCTTCTGGTCGGTACGAAGCGATAAGTCGAAGCTGAGATTCACCTGCCGAAATCCTTCCCGAAATTTTCTGTCCGACAATACGACGTTTTTAATCTACGTGTTGCTACGCCGTTTTGCCTTACAGTTTTTGATGCTCGCGGATTGTAGTGTAATATACACGGCATGACAAGGGCGTTTATTGACAAATAGGAATTTCTCTGCGAAGGATTCGTTGGCATATTGGTTTCAAACGTACGCCGTTGGATCCACCACTCCGGCCTCTTCAAACCCCTTCTTCCGCAAAACGCAACTGTCACATCTGCCGCATGACTTTCCTTCGTCATCCGGATCATAGCAGGAATGGGTCTTCGAGTAATCGACACCGAGACCAATTCCCAGTTTTATGATTTCTCCTTTTGTCAATCCGGCAAGAGGTGTGTGGATTTTGAATCCATCACCTTCCACTCCGGCCTTGGTCGCAAGGTTAGCCGTTCGCTCGAAGCTCTCGATAAATTCCGGACGGCAGTCGGGGTATCCCGAATAGTCGATCGCATTCACGCCGATGAAGATGTCACCGGCACCGATCACTTCGGCGATGCCCAGCGCGAAG
>CAIOZP010000325.1 GCA_903862805.1 uncultured Fibrobacterota bacterium | reverse complement strand
TGATTGAACAATCATCAGATCGGGGAGGCTCATTCCGTTCAATCCGTGTTTCAGACATTTCTTTTGTAATTCAATCAAACCATTCCAATTGACAAAAACTGGCAGCGTTTCAAGTGATCTGAGTAACTCTGCAAGCTCTTTTTTCTTCTCATTTATGATGTAAGGAAGAAGCTCGGTGAGTATTACATCGTTAATTACGAGTCTGTCTGAATTTAGGAGATCTACGATCTGTACCGAATGCTTACCTGCACGAAAATAATCGATCCAGATACTGGTATCGACAATTACCAGATCGTGTTTCAAACCCTTCCCCGCAGTTTGTTTAAATTAATAGGAAGATCGACTTTCCCCGCATAGTCAAGAATCTTAAGAGATCTGTTTTTCCTGACAAGATCTGTAAGCGCCTTGTGAATCACTGCCGTTTTTGTTGTCTCTCCGGATGCCTTCATTGCCTTTTCAAGCAGAGCCTCGTTAAGATCAAGCGTTGTTCTCATTGTTTCCTCCATGCATATTGTCTGTAACAAATATATGCATAAGTGAAGTTTTGCACAATCAACAGCTTCAAAGAAAATATTCAATGCAAGAAAATCATAGGTTCTTATAATGCTGAATAATTGATTTCCCGTTCGCGCCAAAAACTATTTTTCAGAACTTTTTAATTCCGGAGAGTGGATGATAATTGCGATTGACGGGCCGGCTGGTTCAGGCAAGAGTTCAACAGCGAAGCAGGTAGCGAAGAGACTTGGAATAATCCATCTCGACACCGGTGCAATGTATCGCGCTGTCACTCTGTTCTGCCTTCGCAAAGGCATCGACTTCCGCGATGAAACTGGCATGGCAAAAGCCGTTTCCGAGATCCAGATTTCTTTCACAGGTTCGCCTCCCGATACACGCACATGGCTCAATGGCGAAGATGTCTCCGATGCAATCCGTTCCGATGAAGTTACAAAGAATGTTTCCGACTATTGCGCAGTGGGTGTTGTGCGTGAGGCGCTTGTCGATCAGCAGCGTGCAATTGCCAAAACTGGCAATCTGGTCTGCGAAGGCCGCGACATGACGACCGTTGTGTTTCCATCTGCCGAAATAAAAATCTTCATGACAGCTTCGGTTGAAGAACGTGCCAAGCGCCGCAAGCTCGACTTTGAAAAACTTGGCGTAAGCAAGACTGTTGAAGAGCTTGCGGCCGAAATTGCCGAGCGTGATCGTAAAGACAGCTCGCGTTCAAACAGTCCGCTTCGTCAGACTGACGATGCCACCCTGCTTGACACAACGGGAATGACGCTTGAGGAACAGATCGAAGCGATTGTGCAAATGGGAAAACCTTTGCTTGACAAATAAGCATGTGTGGCGATGCCGGTAAATGCCAGTGTTGCGTTTTTTACCTTAACCTTTTCAGGAGTTTCAATGCCAGCAATCACCAAAGAACAGGCCAAAGCCGTTGACGCAGCGGGTAACGCAATCGATCTCGACGAGTTCGAAGACGGTTTCTACGCGCCGGGTCAGGTTGACGAGATTCTCGGTCTCTATGCCGAGTCAAGTTCGTCAATCGCAGAAGGCCAGGTTGTAAAAGGCAAGATCCTGAAGATCACCGACAAGGAAGTCTTTGTCGATGTGAACTTCAAGTCAGAGGGCGTGATCCCGATCCACGAATTCAAAGACATCAAAGAATGCAAGGTCGGCGACGAGATCGACGTTTATCTTGAGCAGATCGAAGACAGCGAAGGAAACATTATCCTTTCAAAGTCACGCGCCGACTTCCTCCGCGTTTGGGACGAAATCTTTGCAGCGTTCGAAGCGCAGAGCATTGTTCAGGGCCGCGTTCAGCGTCGGATCAAGGGTGGCGTTGTCGTCAACCTTTATGGCGTCGATGCGTTCCTTCCTGGTTCACAGATCGACCTTCGCCAGATTCCAGATATGGACGCGATCCTTGGTCAGACATTCGACTTCCGCGTTATCAAGGTCAACAAGGCTCGCCGCAACATCGTTGTGTCCCGCCGCGTGATCCTCGAAGAAGGTCGTGCCGCACTTCGCGACAAGATCATTACCGAACTCGAAAAGGGTCAGGTCCGCGAGGGCATTGTCAAGAACATCACCGACTTCGGTGCGTTTATCGACCTTGGCGGTGTTGACGGTCTCCTTCATATCACCGATATGTCATGGGGCCGTGTCAATCATCCGTCCGAAGTTGTTGCTCTTGGCGACAAGATCAATGTTCAGGTTCTCGACTTCAACGAAAACAAAGAGCGTATCAGCCTCGGTATCAAGCAGCTTTCCGAGCATCCGTGGAAGGACGTCGAGGAGAAATTCCCCGAAGGTTCACGCATCAAGGGCAAGATCGTTTCGATCACCGACTACGGTGCGTTCATGGAACTCGAAAAGGGCATCGAAGGTCTTATCCATATATCCGAGATGTCATGGACTCAGCACATCAAGCATCCGTCGAAGATCGTCAACGTTGGCGACATCGTCGAAGCGATTGTGCTCAAGATCGACAAGGACAGCCAGAAGATTTCCCTCGGCTTCAAGCAGCTTGAGGCTGATCCATGGGACAGCGTGATCGATCAGTACACGATTGGCGCGATCACCAGCGGCAAGGTTCGCAACATGGCCGCCTTCGGTGCGTTTGTCGAACTACGTGACGGAGTTGACGGACTCGTTCATATCTCCGATATGTCTTGGACGAAGAAGATCAATCACCCAGGCGAAATGCTCAAGAAGGGTGATACTGTCGAGGTCAAGGTTCTCGAGATCGACCGCGAAAAGCGTCGGATCAGCCTCGGCATCAAGCAGATGACTGACGACCCGTGGAGCGGAATGTCCGATCGTTATGTTGCAGGCACCGAGTTCAATTGCGAAGTTGCCCGCATCCTCGACCGTGGTATTGTCGTGAACCTCGACGGCGACGTCGAAGGCTTCGTTCCGGTCAAGGAACTCGTGGTCGATGCCAAGCATCCTTCACAGATCGTGACCGTTGGCGAGACCATTCCGGCCAAGGTGATCGAGTTCGACATCGACGGCAGAAAGATCGTTCTTTCAGTCGCCGATTACTTCAAAGATCACAAGACCGATCTCGAAGCGTTCGTTGCCGCGCATCCAGTGAAGGAATACGTTCCTGTTGTGGAGCCGGTTGCGGTGCTTGCCGAGTAAGTTTTTGTTTTAGATTTTTGTTTGATGATGTGTGGAGCCGGAGGTAATTCTTCGGCTCCACTTTTTTTATTGCTTGGGAGAATGGGAAGAATGAAGTCAGAAGAAGGGAGTCAGAAGAAGGAAGGGGTTAGCCACCCC
>CAIOZP010000324.1 GCA_903862805.1 uncultured Fibrobacterota bacterium | reverse complement strand
GGGGTGGCTAACCCCTTCCTTCTTCTGACTTCTTGTCTTCGGATTTCTTATCTTCTTCTTTTTCTTTTTTCTCTTCCTCTTTTCCGTTCTTTGCCGCAAGCAAAGCGGGTGTCATTCGCGTCTTCTTTGCGTTCTCGATCACTTCGCCTGAAAGAATTCTCTTCACCTCACTGGCATCGAGCATCTCGTGTTCGAGCAATGCTTTTGCCAAAGTGTCGAGTTCGCTGCGGAATTCTGAAAGGAGGCCGCGTGCCCGTGATTCCTGTTCCAGAACGATGCGGCGCATGAGGTCGTCGATCGTGTCGGCGGTGGTGTCGGAATAATCGCGGTGGCTCGAAATCTCACGACCCAAAAAGATCGAGTCGTCCTTTTTGCCATAAGATATTGGGCCAAGCTCTTCACTCATGCCATAGTCGCAGATCATCTTGCGGGCCATGTCGGTTGCCTGTTTGATGTCGTTGGATGCACCGGTTGTACGGACGCCGAACACGATGTCTTCGGCAACGCGACCGCCCATGCTCATGCAGATTCTGTCGAGCATGTATTCGCGGCTATAGCTGTGTTTGTCTTCGCCGGGGAGCGAGAAAGTTATTCCAAGCGCACGACCTCGCGGGATGATCGTGACCTTGTGCAGAGGGTCGGCGTGATCGAGATGAATTGAACAGATCGCATGTCCGGCCTCGTGGTACGCAGTGTTTTCGCGCTCCTTGTCGGACAGCACCATGCTCTTGCGCTCGGCCCCCATCATCACCTTGTCTTTGGCTTCCTCGAAGTCGAGCATCGTTACCGCTTCCTGCTCGAAACGAGCTGCCATGAGCGCGGCTTCGTTGACCAAATTGGCAAGATCGGCTCCAACAAAACCAGGTGTTCCGCGGGCGATTACCGACAGATCGACATCAGCCGAAAGCGGAACGTTTTTCACATGAACCTTGAGTATCGCCTCGCGTCCCTTTACATCGGGAACATCTACCACGACTTGACGATCGAAGCGGCCCGGACGAAGAAGTGCCGGATCGAGAACATCGGGACGGTTGGTTGCGGCAATGAGAATCACGCCGGAATTTTCTTCGAAGCCGTCCATTTCGACGAGCATCTGGTTGAGGGTCTGCTCGCGTTCGTCGTGACCGCCGCCAAGACCCGCGCCGCGCTGTCTGCCAACGGCATCTATCTCGTCGATGAAGATTATGCAGGGCGCACTTTTCTTCGCGTTGTCGAACAGATCACGAACGCGTGACGCGCCAACGCCCACGAACATTTCAACGAAATCGGAACCGCTCATCGAGAAGAACGGAACACCGGCCTCACCGGCGACGGCTTTGGCAAGCAACGTCTTTCCCGTTCCTGGCGGGCCGAGAAGAAGCACTCCTTTGGGAATCTTGCCGCCGAGCTTCTTGAACTTTTTCGGATCACGAAGGAATGCGATAATTTCCTCAAGCTCAGCCTTCGCCTCCTGAACACCGGCGACATCGACAAAAGTGATCTTGGGATTTTCCATGTTCTGCAATTTGGCGCGACTCTTGCCGAAACCAAAGACACCGCTTTTCCCGCCCTGCTGCTGCCGCAGGATAAATATCCAGAACACAATCATAAGGAGGATCGGCCAGCTCGACATCAGAATGTCCATCAGGCTGATTTTCTCGGAATCGAAAGTATAGCGGATACCGAGGCTGTCCCATTGCGAAAGCATCTGACTATCAACGAATGGCAGGTTCACAGCGAAGTGCGCGCTTGACGAACCATGATGGCTGTCGGTGGTGTACTGCGAAAGAATCGACGCGTCGTCAACCTTGCCGTGAAGTTCTGCGCGGTTGAGTCCCTTCTGTAAAACTCTTACGTTGGTTATGTGCGCACTCTGGCTTTTGATGAGCGTGGTAAAGTCGCTGTAGGTAAGCGTCACTTCGGTAAAGCCCGACTGTTCCTTGATGAAAGTGAAAAACAGAACCGCTCCGGTGATGACGATGAACCAGATAAGGATGGCTCTCGCATAATCTTTTTTCGGGGACTTGCCTCCGGCGGGATCGTTCTGATTCATGCCGCGGCGCTTGTTTTCTTCGTCAGCCAAGTTATCTGCTCCATGGAGGATTGCGGTTGTACAATCCGGTCAAAATAGTATAGTAGGCCCCGTTTATGCTAATTGACAAATGCAAAAGCGAAGCCGCCCAACGATAAAACGTTCCGCGGACTTTGAAATTGCATATTTTTATTGCCAATAAAAACAGGAGTTGACAATGGCCGCTGCAAAAAGAGGAATCCTCATCAATCATGTCGGATACAATGCAACCGGCCCGAAGCGCGCGGTTCTACAGAGCAACGCCGAGATTCCGCAGGGTATCGCCTTCGATGTGATCTACAATTCCGGCCAGAAAGTCTTCTCAGGAGTTTCGCACGAATGCGGCGAAGTCCCCGGCTGGAAAGGCCGCTATTTTGCGGTGCTCGAGTTCTCCGAATTCACATCAACCGGCCGCTTCCGCATTCGTGCTATGCTTGACAATCAGGAATTGGTATCCGATGTCTTTCGTCTGGAAGATGGCCTGATGTTCAGCACTCTCGCAGAACCGGCCTTCCGCTACTTTACCGTAATGCGCAGTTTCATCGACGACCGAAATGTTCCGCTAATTGACGAGCCGGAAAAGAAGCGCGATGTTTCGGGCGGATGGGACGACGCATCGGGCGACACCGGCAAATATCTTTCGCACCTTTCCTACTCGCATTATTTCAATCCGCAGCAGACGCCGATGGTGGTGTGGTCGCTTCTGCGTTCACTCGAAGCCGCAGGGCCATCCTTCGGAAATAATGTTGCCGACATGCACGCCGAAGCCGCCTGGGGCGCCGATTTTCTTGTGCGGATGTTCGACGAGCGCGGCTTCTTCTACACAAATGTTTTCGATCGCTGGGGAATGAACGACAAGCGTCTGATCTGCGCATACAAATACATCACAGGTGATCTCAACGCCGAATATCAGGCATCGTTTCGTGAAGGCGCGGGCATTGCAATCGCGGCACTTTCGCGTGCATCAAGAGACCACGTCCGCGGAACATATTCGCCAGACACCTACCTCAAAGTCGCCGAAGAAGCCTTCGCGCATCTGAGCGAACAAGCGGCCCGCTATACAAGCAACGGCCGTGACAACATAATCGACGACTGCTGCGCGCTGATCGCCGCTGTCGAGCTTTGGCGCAGCACCGGCAAATCCGAATACCGCAACGCTGCCGACGTCCGTGCAAAAGCTATCGCCGCAAAACAGCACAACGAAGGTTGGTTTCGGGTTGAAGAAAACATGAACCGCCCGTTCTTCCACGGTGCCGATGAGGGACTGCCAATCATAGCGCTTTGCGAGTACATGGCACAATTCGGAGTGAACGAACAGTTTGTTCCGGTGATTCGCCGCGCCGTGATTTTCTATGTGTCAATCTCGACCGACAGTTTCAATCCGTTCCAGTACATAAGGCAATACAATTCGCCT
>CAIOZP010000323.1 GCA_903862805.1 uncultured Fibrobacterota bacterium | reverse complement strand
GCAAGGCCATCAACCTGCTGACGCCGGACTATAACATCGAGGGGAATATATGAAACTGTTAGCGTACCAGAAAGCAGATTTTTCCAGCCCAATCATTACCGTACACGAAGCCCTGCATCTCCGACGTCAGTTTCCGGAGGAGTGGGAAGGGAAACATTTCTACGATCTCATCAAGCTGAGACCCATGGTGCCGGTTGACCGCGGAGCAAAGTCTTCCAGCTTTGCCTATCTCGGCGGCTCCGGGGACGGTCATGGTAATGGCTCCAAGGGGATCGCCCACGAACTTGTCCAGGAATACGTGTGCAAGTTATGGACATGGCGGATCAGACTGTTCGGGAAAGAGTTCATGCTCAAGATTGAAGAAACTTCCGATGAGTGGGCCGTTCATGATGATCACTCAGGACTCAACTACACTGTGGATTGTAAGCTGGTTTTGTCTCCTGATTCAGATCTCTATTACGAAACAGCTGGTGTCATTGGTATCGAGGTAACCGACACGCATAAGACCGGCCCCCGCAAGAAAAAGGCACTGGCAAGAGCCGGCCTCGTTATCCTGGAGCTGCAGATGATCCCGGACTGGCATGTCGCCAATGACGTCAAAATCACCTCCGAAGAATTGAAGCTACTACGGGCAAGGATTTTCGGTTTTCTGAACAAGGGGACGAGGCTCGGTTGCCTGTGCAAACCGGCACACGTGCGGATATGACAGACTGATCTGCACAGGGAGGTTTTCCGATGATCAAATACTATGACGCTCAAAAATGGCTCAGAGAAACGCAGCCGAAACGGGCAAAATTCCCGGCTGTGCTGGTTGCCATATTCGTTACCCTGCTCACCAGTGCGGTTGCCGGCCTGCTGGTCGGACTCTGTTTCCTCGGGACATTCTGGTACTGGGCCATCGGTATCGCCTGCATCTCGTTGCCGTACATTCTGATGGACCGGGTGCAGGTGCGGCTCTATCATGGCTACGTGAAGGGGAAACCGTTCTGGACGTTGATAAAGTACGCATTCTCCAGCACGGATTATCGCCCCTGCTATGTACCATGGTGGTACTGGCGCTGGTACTACTGGTGGTAGAAGAATTATTGGTATCCCAAAAGGGCACCTGTTTGGGATACCAAATGGGATAACAGTATGGTGGCTGTTTTGGATACCAATTTGGCACCAAAAATGGGGAGCTTTTTGCCACCTTCCGTCAATGCCGCATTTTTGGGTACAAATATGGTATCTTTAATGCGGCATTGCCTAGTTGACTGACATGCTCCATGGCAATAATTATCCAGATCACACACCGTTTTCAGGTATATTACTGGATACTTTGACTGAATCTGCTTTATGTGTTGGAGAGAACAATGCTTGTCCGTCCCTTTTCTGATATTCATGCTGAATTCTGGCAGCCCAACAAAATCCCGCGCATTCTGGAGATAGTGATCCCTCCGCTGCCGACTGATAATGAAACGATTGCCCTGGTTGCCGGCGACATCGGCCTGGCTCACCGCCAAGAGACCTGGCTCAAGGTTGTCAGTCTCCTGGCCAAGCGTTTCCTGGCCGTCATCTATGTTGAGGGAAACCACTTTTTCTACCACAACGATTTCTTCGGACGCATCCACGAACTGAAGACCACGCTATCCCTGCCCAAGAATGTCCATTTTCTCGAAAATGAATTGGTTGTACTCAACGGTGTCCTGTTTGTCGGGGCGACCCTATGGACGGATTTCCTGAATAAGGATTTCTTCAAGATGCAGTATGCCCGCAAGAATATGAACGACTTTGTTGTGATCAGAAAGGCTGACGGGATGCGGCTCATGCCAGAGGAGACGGTCGATCTCTTTCAGGAATCCAAACGCTATATCTTCGAAACATTGGCAACTGCCGGCGACGGAAAGACCGTCGTGGTGACACACCATGGTGTCTCTCCCTTGTCAACACATGAGCGGTTCCGGGGAGACAGTCTCAACTGTGCCTTCATGACTGATCTGTCCAACGAGATCATCGACCACGGCCCGGACCTCTGGGTGCACGGCCATACCCACAATTCGTTCGACTACACTCTCGGCAGGACCCGGGTGATTGTAAACCCATATGGTTACAAGGATGTGGAGGTCAACCCTCAGTACAACAAACAGCTGATTATTGAAATATAGAGTTGATGGGGGACAGAATCGGTACCAAAACCATCCGCTTTGAGCTGCAAAAGTTATTCTATCGGGTCTGGGAAAAACCGATGATGACGCTGGTAGCCGAGTATGGACCAGCCTTCAGGCGGATCGTCTGGATCCTTTGAAAAGAAAATCATCATCAATTCTGGATCAGGCTTATGCAAGTTGAACTTTCACCCGGATTTTAATGTCTCAAATGTTGATTTTTATGACGATTAGGTTATTATGTCGTCACAAACTGCGTTACGAGACGGAAAGGGTGTCCTGTGCCGAAGCATATCGAGGAGCAAGACCTTAAGGCAATAGAGCAGCAGATAGCCATCTGTCATAAAGGAATCGGCATCTCGGAGCTGGAAACAGCTCTTGCGGCATCAGGTATCGCCATGAACCGGCGTGCTCTGCTGCGCCGAATGACAATTCTCATTGCAAGCAAGCGTATCCGCGCCACCGGTGCCTTCAAAGGGCGTGTGTACTGGCCGCTGACGACAGAAACATCTGGAGATCAGGAACTCGAAGAATCACTCATACCCCTTTCCGGGGCTGGTCGTGAGATCCGCAGGCATGTCAGCCAGCCGATCCAGCGTCGAGAACCGATAGGATATCGTCGCGATTTTCTCCTGTCCTACCCGAACAATGGGCCGTATCTTGACGACGCCACTCGCAAATATCTGCACCAGATTGGCCGTGCTCACCAAGAATCCGTACCTGCAGGCACCATGGCCCGCCAGGTTATGGGCAGGCTGCTGATCGACCTTTCCTGGGCATCCAGCTACCTGGAAGGGAATACCTACTCCCTGCTGGAGACGGAGCGCCTGATCTCCTTCGGCCAGGCAGCTGAGGGGAAGGATGCACTGGAAACCCAGATGATCCTGAACCACAAGCAGGCCATCGAGTTTCTTGTTGAATCCGCGGACGATATCGGGTTCAACAGGTATTCAATTCTTAATCTTCATGCCATCCTGTCGGACAACCTGCTACCCAACCCGGAGGCCTGTGGGCGCTTGCGCCAGATTGCCGTCGGCATCGGTGGGTCGGTTTACTCGCCGTTGTCCACTCCGCAACTCCTGGACGAGTACTTTCAGCGGGCGCTTGATATTGCGGAAGCCATCAGCGATCCATTCGAGCAGTCGTTTTTCGCGTTGGCACATCTCTCCTATCTGCAGCCGTTTGAAGACGTCAACAAGCGAGTGGCACGGCTTGCCGCCAATATCCCGTTGATCAAACACAATCTCTGTCCGCTCTCCTTTATCGATGTGCCGAAAAAGTCCTATGTCGAAGGGATACTGGGAGTTTACGAGCTAAATCGCATTGAATTGCTGCGCGACGTCTTTGTCTGGGGATATGAACGGTCTGTCAAGCGCTACCTGAGTACCCGGGAAGAATTGGGCGAACCGGACCCATTCCGGATGAAATATCGCTCGTTGCTGACGGAGATAATCCGTGAGGTAGTTCTCCATGGTGTTGGACAGGCACAGGATGTAGTAACAACCTGGGCCGCAGAACACCTTCCGGAAAATGAACAGCAGCGTTTCGTCAATCTGGTGCAATCAGAGCTGAAAGGCTTGCACGAGGGGAATATTGCCAGATTCCGCCTGCGACCAGCAGAATTTGTAGCGTGGCAAGGGAGTGAATCGCATGTCCGCTAAAGAAGCAAAAGCCCGCATAAAGATAAACAAGCTCCTCGAAGAGGCTGGCTGGCGTTTTTTCGATAATGCTTCAGGCAAGGCCAATGTCGTTCTGGAGCCGAACGTCAAGCTCACCACTGCGAAGGTTGATGCACTTGGTGAAAACTTTGACAAGACTAGCAATGGCTTTGTAGACTTCCTGCTGCTGGATGAAAACAGCTATCCTCTGATCGTGCTTGAAGCCAAGTCAGAGGACAAAAACCCGCTGGTCGGCAAGGAACAGGCCCGCAAATATGCCAAGTCACAAAACTGCCGTTTCGTCATCCTTTCCAATGGCAATCTGCATTACTTCTGGGATCTTCAACAGGGCAATCCACACCTCATAACCCGCTTTCCTGCTCCCGATTCAATCAAGAGCTATAACCGCTTCCAGCCGAACCCCGACAAGCTGACTTCCGAGCCAGTAGGTAAAGACTACATTTGTCTAACCCAGATGCCGACCTATGCCAACGAAGCGGGCTGGAAGAACGAGGCCGAGCGACCTGCTTTCATCGAGAAGAACCGTCTGCGCTTCATGCGGGAGTATCAGCTTCGAGCTGTTCAATCCATTCAGCAGGCGGTGAAAGAAGGCGGCAGCCGTTTCCTTTTCGAGATGGCCACCGGCACCGGCAAAACCCTGACCGCTGCCGCAGTGATCAAGCTCTTTCTGCGTACCGGCAATGCCCGGCGGGTACTATTTTTGGTGGATCGCCTGGAGTTGGAGGATCAGGCCAACAAGGCTTTTATCTTCCTGCTCAAAAACGATTGCACTTCCGTTATCTACAAGGAAAGACGGGACGACTGGCGCAAGGCCGAGATCGTCGTCACCACTGTGCAATCACTTCTGTTCAATGACAAGTACCGGCGACTCTTTTCCCCGACTGATTTTGATCTGGTTATATCTGACGAGGCCCATCGCTCAATCGGTGGCAATGCCCGTGCAGTGTTTGAGTATTTTGTCGGCTACAAGCTGGGCTTGACTGCGACCCCCAAGGATTACCTGAAGAAATTCGACCAGGCAAAGCCGACTACCAAAGACCCGCGAGAGCTGGAACGCCGTCTGCTGCTTGACACCTACCGCACGTTTGGGTGTGAGTCCGGTCAGCCGACTTTCCGCTATTCTCTGCTTGATGGCGTAAAGGACGGATTTCTGATCAATCCGCTGGTAGTGGATGCCCGCACCGACATCACGACACAACTGCTGTCTGATGAAGGGTATTCAGTCATGGCCGTTACCGAAAATGGGGAAGATACAGAGCAGACCTTCTATCAGAAGGATTTTGAGAAGAAGTTTTTCTCCGACGCCACAAACAAAGTTTTCTGCGAAACTTTCCTTAAACATGCTTTTCGTGATCCCATCAGCGGAGAAATCGGCAAGTCGATTGCTTTTGCCGTCAGCCAGCACCACGCATCTAAGCTGACCCAAACGCTTAATGAACTGGCCGACGTGATGTTTCCTGGTAAGTACCAGTCTGACTTTGCAGTTCAAGTCACCTCGCTGATTCCGGACGCGCAGCAGTTCACCATCAATTTCACCAACAACAACCTGCTCGGTTCGGCCAATTTCGTTGATACCTATAAAACCAGTAAGGCTCGTGTCTGCGTAACCGTGGGGATGATGACTACCGGCTATGACTGTCCGGATATTCTTAATCTGGCACTGATTCGCCCGGTATTTTCACCATCTGACTTTGTTCAGATCAAAGGGCGCGGCACTCGTAAGCACAACTTTCTGGAGCAGCTTTTCGATAACGAACTGAAAGGGCTGGTCAAAGATCCCCAGAAGAACCGCTACAAGTTGTTCGATTTCTTTGCCAACTGCGAATATTTTGAGGAGAAATTTGATTACGACGAAGTCCTGAAAGTTCCTCGTCCCCGCACTGGTGAGGGTCCAGGTGGCGAGGGGCCGGAGCCGCCACCACCGCCGTCAGGGCTTTATGAAAATACCAGCCCAGATTTTCTGTCCGTGCATGAAGAAACCGCCATTGGCCTGGACGGGATGAAGATCGACCGGATGTTCTTTGAGAAATTCGAGGAGAAGGTCAAGGAAGATACCGTACTGAAAGAGCAGGTAGAAGCTGAGCAGTGGGATCAGGCGGTTGACCATGTAGTAAATAATCTGTTCGACAAACCGCAGGAGTATTTCAATCTGGACAAGCTGCGCAAGGCCGCCGGAGTGGATCGCCGTCTTTCCTTGCGGGAAATTTTGGAAAAGATATTCGGCTTCATTCCAGGCTTCAAATCAAAGGACGAGCTGCTGGATGACGAGTTCCAGAAGTTCCTGCTGGATTGTCATCCGGATGAAGCCGGGAAGATCGTGCCGATGAAATACTACTTCAAGGCCTACGCCACCGATGGCCACCTGCGCCAGATCATAGAAGATAAAAGGCTTACCGATCTCAATGTTAATCCGGCCTTTGGCATGGCAGATTTTAAGGCTGTGCCTCAAGAGTGGCGCAACCGCATCCCCGAATACATCAAGGATTACGTCCCACTCAATCAATTCATGTAAGGATTATAAACGTGCCAAATACTTTCCGCCGCATAGACACCTGCCGAGATATTCTGGTTGGCAAGGTGCCCGATCCAAAATCACAGGTAGAGCAAATTACTATCGCCATGATCTACAAGTTCATGGATGACATGGACGCCGAAGCAGAAGAGCTGGGCGGCAAGCGCACTTTCTTTGCTGGCGAGTATGAAAAGTACGGCTGGTCACGCCTTATGGCTCCAAATATGGGGGGCTTTGATGTGCTGGCGCTCTATTCCGAAGCCATCCAGAAGATGAACGAGAATCCAGGTATTCCATCCCTATTTCGTGACATCTTCAAGAACGCTTATTTGCCGTACCGTGATCCAGAGACTCTGCGCATATTTCTAAAGGAGATTGACGGCTTCAGCTATGATCATTCTGAGCGTCTGGGAGATGCCTTCGAGTATCTGCTTTCAATTCTTGGTAGCCAGGGCGACGCTGGACAGTTCCGTACTCCCCGGCACATCATTGATTTTATGGTGGCAATAATTGACCCGAGAAAGGATGAAAGCATTCTCGATCCCGCCTGCGGAACCGCCGGTTTCCTGATTTCCGCTTGGAAACACATCCTCAAGAACAATACAAAAAAACGCAGTGGTGATCTTCTAACCCCTGACGAACGCAAGCGGCTGGCAGCCAATATTCATGGTTACGACATTTCGCCGGATATGGTTCGCCTGTCACTGGTGAATATGTACCTGCACGGCTTCACCGATCCGCATATTGTCGAGTATGACACCCTGACCAGTGAAGAGAAGTGGAACGAATTCGCTGACGTGATCCTCGCCAACCCTCCCTTCATGTCTCCAAAAGGAGGCATCAAGCCGCATAAGCGGTTCTCGGTTCCTAGCAATCGGAGCGAGGTACTGTTCGTGGATTATATGCTGGAGCACCTGACACCGAATGGCCGCGCTGCGATCATTGTCCCCGAGGGGATTATTTTTCAAAGCGGCACCGCATACAAGCGATTACGTGAGACGCTTCTGAAGGAAGCACTCATTGGTGTCATCTCGCTTCCATCAGGTGTTTTTCAGCCATACTCCGGCGTAAAAACGTCAATACTGATCCTGGACAAACGGATAGCCAAGAACAGTCCGAATATTATCTTCTCAGATATTCGAGCCATCGGTATGAGCCTTGGCATTAAACGTACTGTCACCGAGCATAATGATTTGCCTTTCGTACTCAAAGATTACGCTGCCTATTACGCTGGCGCTGAATTGTCAAAGAATTCTTTTCTCGTCGATAGAAACGTGGTACTTGCCGATGACAGTAACCTCAGTGCGGAACGCTACAGGCCTGTTGAAGTCCGCGCTGGTACTCGTGTGGTCAGGTTAAAAGAAGTCTGTTCGCTAACGAAGGGATCTCACTCCAGTACCAAGACCGAGCCGGGGCCTTACCCACTTATTGTGACCGCGAAAGAAAGCCTAACCTCTGTTGACTACCAAATGGAAGGCGAAGCGGTTTGCGTACCGTTAATTTCCTCAACTGGGCATGGTCGAGCTTCTATCAGTCGAATTCATTTTGCTTCAGGAAAATTTGCAGTAGCAAACCTGTTGGCGGCGCTTCAGCCCATTGATGCTGAAGTTCTGAATACTAAATTCCTCTATCTTGTTCTCGACCTCCAAAAGGACAAATTGGCTGGTCTCATGAAGGGAGCTGCCAACGTCAGCATGAAGGTTGAGGACTTGGCCGAATATCAAATTCCCCTCCCGCCCCTTGAAGTCCAGCAAGAGATCGTGGCCGAAATTGGGATCTACCAAAAGGTCATCGACGGCGCCCGCACTGTCCTCGACAACTACCGTCCGCATATCCCCATCAATCCTGAATGGCCGGTGGTGGAGATTGGCAGTCTCGTAACAATCAACAATGGTTATGTATTAACTGAACTTCCAAAAATTGGATCGATAGCCTGCGTAAAAGTTAGCGACATGAATTTGCAAGAAAATCATCGTGAGATTGTGACGTCCTCTCATTGGCTACCAGCAACAGATAAGCCGTTATTGCCTGTTGGTTCCGTTGTGTTTCCAAAAAGAGGTGCGGCAATAGCAACCAATAAGAAACGGATTACTAGAATAGAGTGTTTGATAGATAACAACTGCATGGGGCTGACAGTGCAAACAAAGGCAGAGCTTATTCCAGAATATCTTTTCAACTTTCTATTGGGATTCGATCTGTCATCAATTTCTAACTCGGCTGGGATCGCACTGATAAATAATGGCGACATTAATTCCGTCATAATCCCCCTTCCACCCCTAGCCACCCAACAGGCCATCGTCGACGAGATCGAGGCCGAGCTGGTGCTGGTCAACGCCAACCGCGAGCTGATTACCCGCTTCGAGAAGAAGATCCAGGCCACCTTAGCGCGAGTATGGGGGGAAGATGCGGTTTGATGAGTTTGATCAATACTCCGAAAACATGCTGATGGCTCAGTATGATGTTTCGGATATTATTAGCCACGAACTTATGAAGGGAGAGGTTCGGGAAGATTTTCTCATTTCTACCCTGGAATCTTGTTCAGATCCCAAGCCTCTATTAGTGAAAGGGACAATTTCAGATGGAGTGCGGGATGCGGGACAATTGGATATTATTTTGTGCCGCCCGCATGCACATATTAGACGGATGGGAACCCAATGTTACGTAGAAAAAACTGATTGCCTCTGTGTTATCGAAGTAAAGGGCAATTGTACCGGGAAAGATCTAAAGAAGGCCGAGGCAAAAGCAAGGATTATTCGTGACATGCAAGGGGAAGCAACTCCTTTGTACGGTGTCATCTGTTACAAGGCGGCTCTGGAAGAAAAGACCATCCTCAACCGGTTTGGCTATACCTTTGACAATACAAGCGGGACCTTCTTTGATGCTGCATCCATACCGCTCGAACACCCCGATAATTGGCGCAGTCTGGATTATCCAACACTTGATTTCTTCGCTTGCCTTGAAGAAGACAAGAAAATTTATCTGAGAAAATATGAGCGCACTGATGGTGTAGCCCGGTTTATTCGCATTACAGATTATCCTCTTATTAAACAAGTATTCAAATTGGTACGCAGTCTCAATCGAGATGCCGCTACATAAGGATAAATACTATGGCTAAGGCGACCAGAAAATCTTCAGCACCTCCAACAGTCGGACTCCCCGACATCCCACCGCAAAAGGGGATTGAGTTGATTCGCCGGCAGATAGATGCTGGAGAGGAGTTGTTGAGAAATAGACCGCTGACGAGTGATGCACACAGTTCATGGAAATTGTTAACAAAGAATTTTCTGGAGAAGGCATTCGGCGTAAATTCACCGAATGTTCACACTGTAACAACTGCTGGGAACTATGGTTCATTTCCGATGAATGCTGGGGAATCTTGGTGGGAAAATCATCGAGTTGAAACTCTCCAAACTCAGTTAACCCGAATGCAGAGTTTGATAGAGCTGTTGACTACTGAAATTGAGTTGCAAGGTTATTGTCAGGAATCCCCAGTACAGATGCCAATCTCAAGCCACAAAATATTTCTTGTTCATGGTCATGATGAGGCCACATTACACGAGACGGCACGTTTCCTTGAAAAGCTGGATCAGGAAGTGATTGTTCTCCGGGAGCAACCAAATAAAGGTCGGACGATTATCGAAAAGTTTGAGGACTATGCTGACGTTGGTTTTGCAGTTGTTTTACTTACTGGAGATGATATTGGTGGCTCCAAAGATGCTGCAGACCAGAAACCTCGCGCTCGGCAGAATGTAGTTTTTGAAATGGGCTATTTTATTGGACGACTTGGCCGTGATCGTGTCTGCGCTCTTTACAGTCCAGGCGTCGAAATTCCGTCAGACTATTCTGGGGTTCTCTACCAGGAGCTTGATAGTAGAGGCTCGTGGCGGCTAGAACTGGCTAAAGAGTTGAAAGCTGCGGGGTATGATATTGATATGAATAAGGCACTGTAGAAATTATTCAATGATGTGATTAAGACAGATTTAGAGGGGCTGTATAAATGAGTTTGCTAGCCAATATTGTTGCCTTTTCAAATGGTACTGGGGCAGGAGCACCCAAAATTGCTACGACGCTTGAAGCCACAAAGCAGGCTGTCGCATGGTACAGCGACTATTCCTTTTGGGGCAATACAGCATCTATTGTCAGTTTGATAATTTCTGGCTTTGTTTTTTACGGCGTTCGCAAAATCAGACAGAATTTCCTTTTCAATGCTAGAGTACCTGAGCTTACGGAGAAATTAAACAAACAGGCAAGCAGAATCAGCTCGTTACTTAATGACTTTGACCAATCAACAGAAGAGATAATCTTGGAGATAGGTAAAGGAAAAATCACTCTTAAAACGTTATCGTCTAAGTTAGAGAAAGAGCAGAAGAAATCTGCATCAAATATCATCAAGCTAATTGATGAGCACGTTTCAAATCTGTCAACAGTAGACAAAGACTCAATTTACAAAATTTATGTTGAAATCAGGTTGTTTATCGAAGAAATGGGTAATGAAATCAAAGACAGGCAGTGGAGATAGCTATGTCATACAAGGCCAAAGCTGTTAAATTAGTTGCAAAACTTAATAGGCTTACGCAAGAAGGAACAATAAAGTGGGATCAAGGCAGCCCTCATCCTTCTGTTACAAAGGGATCTAATGACGTAGTACAACTTGAGTACACGACCCAATATAAAGGTAAGAATTTTAGGCTCTATTTGTCTAAATACCAGAATTATATGGAAGAGTATGACAAGTTTTACTGGGACGAAACCACCGTTTTGGAAATTTGTAACGAAGATGGCGTGGCAATATGGACATGTCCACGT
>CAIOZP010000322.1 GCA_903862805.1 uncultured Fibrobacterota bacterium | reverse complement strand
GGCAGGCGGGTGGTCCACGGGCGGGAATTTCGTGAAGCGGAGAGGGCGTTTGTTTATCACGAGCGTTGGCGCAAATGGCTCGAAACCGATCTCCCAAAGCTGATGAAGCGGCCGCGCAAAAAACGGATGATAGCAGGATTCATTCCGATACCCGACATAAGAATCTCGCTGTTTGACTGAACGGGAACTGTTGATGAGCGGTAATTGCGCACGGTACATGCATTTAGGCCTGCGAGACAGGTTGACTATGTGCGCTCATTTATTTATGTTGCGGTAGTGCTTGAAATGGCGCCGCTACGGCGAAGCCTCGTTTACAATAGGCAATCCATCGGAGGATGCAGGTGAAACTGACAAGAATTTCGGCCATTGTTTTTTGCGCCGCAGCAGCGGGACTGATCGCGTCTTGTACGATAAGTTCGAACAACGGACACGCGGCGGATGTCGGCTCGTCAGGTGGGAAGGTTCCCACTGTTCGCAATGCGTTTGTTGACGGCGGCAAATTGATTGGCGTCAATGACACTGCAATCATCCGCGTATCAGTAGTTGAAGATACCGCTGCAAACGACACGACGCCGCTTGCCGGTCAGGCTGTCACCGTTTCGGTTGACAGTGGATCACTTGTGAACACCAAAGGTGCAAAGGTTTCGTCACTCGTTGCAACGAGCGGCACCGACGGTACGCTTGCGGTCAAATACATCGATTCCGTGAGCTGCGATTCGGCAACGGTTACAATCACGATCGGCAGCATCAAGCGCTATCTCACGATTATCGTAACCGACAGCGCCGACAAGATCCAGCGGGCGATAAGAGTCTCGGCATCGCCAAGCACCATTCTCGCAAACGACAGCAGTACATCAACGATCACCGTAACAGTTATTGACACGAACCACAACCCGATCGCCGGAGAGGCTGTTCAGTTTTCAGCAACGGCCGGAACAATCGTGGGTGACGGTTCGTCAACATCATCGGGGCGCAGTCTGACAAATGCCAAAGGTGTTGCAACCGCAACGCTCACCAGTACATCAATAAACACGATCTCTTATGTAACAGCTTATTTAGTGAGCGATAAATCTCTTCAGGCCAAGACGCAGGTCGTGTTTACCGGAGTGAATATCACGACCAACCTCGATTCGACAAACCTCGCGGTTGGAGCTTCGGTTGATGCGAAGATCACTCTGCAAGACGGATCCGACAATGTACTGACCGGCATTCCGGTTTATTTCAAGCTTGCAAAAGGTGCATCGTCTAATCTTACGCTTACTGTAATCGACACCGTTACCGACGGTTCCGGTCAGGCCCGCATAAGGCTAACCGGCAATGCGAGCGGCAGCGATACTCTGTATGTCAATGCAGCCGGAGCCTCGGCATCTTTCAGGGTGAATGTCACCGATCTCAAGCTGAAACTTCTTCTTGAGGCGAATGTCCTTCAGGCGACCAGTTCGCTTTACACGATGCTCTATGCCGATTTCACAGACCTTTCCAACAAGGCATTGGCAAGCAAGAACGTGACTGTGGTTCGTCATTACAAGACTATCAACAGCGCCGATACGACAGACACCTTGAAAGGCAAAACCGACGCCAACGGGACAGCGTCATTCCGTATCTACGCCACTGGCTGGGAAACCGATATGCGTCTTGAGGTGTCGGCGGCCAACGGCTCCGATGTCGCATCGGCAAACGCGAATGTTTCGTTCATCAAGACACGAAACATCAGCATTGTTGCAACACCGAACCAGATTTCGGCGGACGGCGCCACGACATCGCAGATCGTTGTGCAGATCAAAAACGAAAAAGGTAATCCGATAGTTGGCGACAGTGTTTTGTATTCCACCGACGCAGGTATGGTTACGGCCAGCGCCGTCGCCGACGATAACGGAAGAGCGGCCGCCGTTCTTACAAGCGACCGCCGCAACACCACCGCGACGGTAATTGCCACGCTTGCGCGTGATCCGTCAATCGCCGACACCGTTCATGTAATTTTTGCGGGTGTGACTCTTGCCGCAAGTTTGAGTCCGATAAGCATCGCATCGAACGGCGTGGATTCGAGTACTGTTACAGTAAAACTGCTTGATGCACAGAAGAATCCGATTACAGGAGAAAAGGTCAATTATTTCAGAAGTTCAACAACCGAAACAATAACCATTCTCGATTCTGTCACCGACAATCAGGGTGAAGCACATTGTCTTGTGCGCGGAACGGGTGTTGGAAGCGACACTGTGACGATTTCTGCTGCCGGTGCCACGACCAAAGCGGTGGTTTTCTATTCGTCCAATTCTCTCACCATTGACACGGCAGCCGGATCTTACGTGAATGCCATTGCCGACAGCTCGAAATCGCTGACCTTCATCGTTACCTACAAGAACAGCGCCAAGAAAGTGATCGTCGGAGATTCCGTTGACGTTTCGGTTACGATGGGAACCATCGACACCGCTTCGGGGCAGCAGGTCGGTGGAGCCTTTTCGGTGAAGGGCGTTACCAATTCCAACGGACAGTTTATCTTCACCGTCAAAAACCCGATGTTCGCAACAACGGCTACAATTGTGGCAATCGCTTCGGGTTCCAATACTGTTACGCAGACCAGCTTCAACATTTATTATCGTGCTGTTGATATAGCAAAGCTCACGCTTGTCGCCACGCCGAGTGTCATTAACATCAGCGGCGACAAATCGCAGCTTACGGTCACGGCTTACGACAAACTCGGCAACAGGGCGAGCGGAGTGAATATCGCTTTCAATGTTCTGAGCGGCCCGGGCGGTGGAGAGTATGTCTCACCGGCAAGTGTTGTCACCGCGCTTGATGGAACTGCAACCACGAATTTCATGTCCGGAACTCTTCCAAGTGAACCTTCCGGTGTCAAGCTTGTTGCAGCGACTTATCTAACGGTTGGATCAAGCGGTAATTCGATCAATTCCGACACCGTTGCGCTCACCATCGCGGGGCCTCCGCACAACGTGACACTTACGGAAGATTTTGCTCATCTGACTACGCCGAGTCCATCGACCTACGGCAAAAACATTTCTGTAATCGTCACCGATGTAAATAATAATCCGGTTGCCGACGGAACACCTGTGACTTTCAGTGCGCAGGTGACGGGCTATGCAATCTATACTTTTTACGATTCGGTTCCGCATGAACTGAGTTACGAGGATCTCAACAATAATTTGCGGCTTGATCCCGGTGAAGACATCAACAACGATGGCTATCTCAATCGCGGCGAGGATCGTGATGGCGATGGGAAAATCACATCAGGGCCGAAATTTGATGACATCAATGGAGATGGCGAACGTAACTACAGGTTCAATCCGCAGGCCTTTGCCGCTTGGGTTGCGTCAGGGCACACACCAACATCCTACAAATATTATGGAGATTGGTCGGAGCCGCTGTTGATCCCAGCTTACGACTGTCTTGATTCTGCCACACATACCCACTGGGTTGACACCCTTGTGCAATTTGTTGATCTGAACGGAAACCACCTGTGGGATTACAGGGAACCTTGTATAGATTCAGTCTATAACATCGATGCCAATTACGAAAATCCTGCACTTGGATATAATCCAACATTCCCCTGCTTCTATCATCCGAAAATATTGGGTTGCTATCCCGACATCGATTGGCTACAGGATGGAATCATGCGCCCGAATCCCAATACGGCTATGACAATCACCAAAACGGTATCGACGGTAAACGGTATCGCTCCCAATCTGCTGGAATATGGCCGCTCCGATGGCGGGCATATCTACACGAAGATTTCCGCCGAGTGCAAAGGCATTACCGCCTCTCCACCATTGCAGGAACTTCTCGGAATAACAACTGACGATGCTCCATACTGGAACCGTAGGCAATAATGACGATGACAAAGACAATCGCAGCAGTTCTTCTCGGCGCGGCACTTTGCTCCGCGGCATCGTTGGTCAGTCCGCTTGCGCCTTTTCCGGGTGGCCGCGTGGCGATGGGAATCGGGTATCATCTTGAAGGAATGACCATCACCGGCGACAAGCTACCGGCGATTATGAACCGCTTTGCCGGACGACTTTCCTTCTCGCCAATCCAAAGCCTTAATATTGGTGTCGAGGCTGGTGTCGCAGGACTTGATGTGGCCGCATTAAAAGATTCCCTTGGAAATGATTCAATTCCTGTGTTCAAGGGGAAATACAAATTCACCTACGGCGCAACACTTCATCTTACAACACCGCTGATCCACGATGTCATGGGATTCACGGCAATAGGCAAGGGCGAATATTTCTCATCCGACAACAAGG
>CAIOZP010000321.1 GCA_903862805.1 uncultured Fibrobacterota bacterium | reverse complement strand
TTGATCATGAAATGCGGCGTGAAGCCCTTATGGTGAATGGCTTCGGTCGCGTTGGTGTGGTTAGGATCGTCAAAGCCCCAACCGAAGTCGAAACCGAGAAGCCCGACCATTGGAAGCAACAGGCGGAAGCCCATTCCGGCACCGCGGTACATATCGCCGAAGTCCATTTTCGATACATCGCTCCAAGCATTGCCCATGTCGGCAAATGCCGCAAGGTAAAGCTGGTTCTCAAGGATCGGAACCCGCAGCTCCGATTGAAACGCAGCCATTGCCAGACCCGGATCGGCCCAATTGTATCTACCGAATTCACCTTCATCGTAGCCGCGCACCATACCATCGTAATACACGCCGCCGACTGCGAAAAGATCGTTGGCAGCAAGTGTTCTTTCGCCGTTGAAAAATGGCGCGATGGCTCCGAATTTACCCTTAACACCAAGAACAACTTTCCAGAAAAGAGGCAGATAAACCTCTGTGCCGACTGTGCCTTTCAGGAATCTGAAACTGCCACCGAGACCGGCGACAGAACCGTTGAGTTTGATTCGAGTACCACGGGTAGGAAACTGCGGAAGGTCGGCGTCGTTGCGTGAAAGTGAGAGATCGACCTTGCTCAGGATTCCTTTCTGGATAAAGTTCCAGCTTGGGCCATGATAGGTGGAATTATCGACGTTGTCTTCATAGCTGATCCGGTAATCGCCGTTGATGCTACAGAAATCATCCGGCCATGAAAGTTTTCTGCCGAGTCCGGAAGTTATGCCGTAGCTCATTATGTTGTACGCACTGACACCGGTGCCGCTCGAACTTTTGTTGTGAGTGATGAACGGACTGATCGATCCGTTGAACTGCGTTTTGAACAGCCACGGGCGTGAATAGGTGATAGACGCACTCTGACTGTATTTCGAGAAAGCGATATTGGTCGCAAGCAGTTCGCCGCGTCCACGGAAATTGGGAATCGAAACGCTGAAGGTGCCGCCGAATTTATCAACCTGACTATAGGAAACTCCGGCAGAGAATTGTCCGATGTTTTCTTTTTCTTCGGCCTTGAACACGAGATCGACGGAACCGTCTTTGTCGTTGCCGGGCTTGATGTCGGGAGCAACGTTGTTGAAGTAGTTCAACTGCATTGCGTCGCGGATGCTTCGTTCCATGCGCGACTGACGATACTTCTGACCAGGATAAACACTGAGCTCGCGGCGGATGACCTCGTCGTAGGTTTTTTCGTTACCGGTAATCTCGACACGACGGATGATAGCCGGACGGCCTTCGGTAATGTTGAAGGTAACGTCTATTGTGTCGCCGCGGAAGTGATCCTCTTCTTCGAGGTTCACCCACAGATAACCTTCCTCACGGTAGGCATTTCCGATGAACTGCTTGGTTTTATCGAACTTCTTTTTTGAGAACGGCTTTCCCTTTTTGAGCGCTATGCAAGCCTGTAAAGCCGCATTGTCGAGAATTGTATTACCTGAGAAATAGAAGTTGCCGGTTATTATGCGGTGACCTTCTTCGAGCTTGACAAGGATCTTCACGTCGCGTGAACCGGAGTCGCGCACAACCGTGTCGCTGAGGATTCTTGCATTAGCATAACCTTTGTCGTGGTACCAGATCATGAGCGTGTCGAGGCTGGTGCGGTATTTGTCTTCTTTGAATTCGCCGGGCACGAGGAATTTGTGCCGCTTTGTTTTGAACGCGAACCGCAACCTGCGCTGCGAATAACGCTCATTGCCGGTGAACTTGATGTCGGCGACTCTGACTTTTTTGCCCTCGACCACGGTGAATTTTGCAATCACGTAGCCGGGCACCATGGTTTGAACAAGATCGCACTTGATGTTGGCCTGAAGGTATCCGTCTTTCTCGTAAGCTTTGCGGATTTTCACGATGTCGTCGAAAACGACTGCGTCGGTAACGGTGCGGCCTTTGCGCAATGTCAGTTTGTCACGCAGATCGGCATCTTTGACGCGGCGGAATCCTTTGAATTCAACATTGTCGCAGACAGGATTTTCGATCACGGTGACAAGTATTCCGGCGGTTGAATCGGTTTCTCCGAGCACGCTTACCGAGACATCGCGGAAAAGTCCGGTGCGATAAAGTGACTTGATTGACGATTGCACATCGACGGCAGTGAATGCATCGCCCTTGCGTATGGTCATTGCATTTTCGACGGCTGATCGCTGGATCGATGCGAGACCTTCAATGGCGAGTGTATCAAGACGCGGCGCAGCGTGGATTCCAGAAACCGAAACGAACAAAACGGCCGCAGCCGCAAAGTGAAAACGGGACATGTACCCTCTGATTGTTGTTACGGCACAGCCATTCATCAGGCGGTGCAGAAGCGAAATAAAATAAATACGGGCTGGCCCTCAAAACCAATTTCCGCAAAACGATAAATCTTTAAAACAGAGATATTATTGCGGGCGATCCTGTTTTCCGTGGAAATAACGCCGGATTTCGACATCTTCTATTGTGACAAGTCCGCCGCATCCGGCAGATTCAAGCATTTCGTCAAGCATGGGCATGAAATCGTCGAGCCGTTCCGGCTTGTCAACTATCTCGACAATGATCGGCAGATCGCTTGACAGATCGAGAATATTCGAAGACCTCAGATGGCTTGTCGCACCAAATCCCGCCGATCCGCGCCACATAGTTGCACCGGCAAGACCGTTTGCCCTGGCTTTTTCTACGATGACCCCCGAAAGCGCACGCCCGTGAAGCGTATCGGATTCACCGATGAATATTCGCGCAAGCCGCGCCTGTCCCTCTATGTGCATAGCAAACCTCCGGTGTTCAGACATTCGTCCTGACGAGAATTTTCATGATAATCATTCCAGCGGCAAAGCAGGCAAACGAACCGGCAAGCGTCAGTGTCGCATAGATTCCTGCCTGCAGAAACTCAGACGTCCTGACCATTCCCGATGTTTCAAATACAAATGACGACATGGTGGTGAGTCCTCCGCAGAACCCGGTAGCAGCAAGCAGTCTTATCCTCGGAGGCAATGGAAGAAGCGTGTCACATCCGGCAACTGCGCCGATCACAAACGATCCGATACAGTTCGCCGCAACGGTTCCAAGCGGCCATCCGCTTCCCGAAAACCACAGAGAAAACAGATAGCGCACAGCCGATCCGGCACCACCGCCGATCATCACAATAATAATGGACGTAAGAAGTTTCATCGTGCTCAGTGCATACCGATGAGTTTCATGAACTCGCTGCGTGTTGCCATGTCATCGCGGAAACTGCCGAGCACCGCTGATGTGACCATCCGGCTGTTCTGTTTTTCCACACCGCGCATCATCATGCAGAGATGCTGAGCTTCGACAACCACTCCGACACCCTCAGCGTCGATCGGACCCATGAGCGCCTGTGCAATCTGGCTGGTGAGTCGTTCCTGCACCTGCAAGCGCCTCGCGAAACAATCGACTAATCGTGCCAGTTTGCTTACGCCGTAAACCTTGTTGCGGGCGATGTAGCCAATGTGGCACTTTCCGAAAAACGGGAGCATGTGATGCTCGCACATGCTGTAAATCTCGATGTCTTTTACGATGATCATGTGGTTGCATTCTTCCGTGAAGATTGCCTTGCGCAGGATCTCGTCGGGATTCGCGCGGTAGCCTTGAGTGAGATGATCCCACGCTTTTGCAACTCTTCGCGGAGTATCGATCAGACCTTCGCGGTTTGGATCTTCACCGATAGATACAAGAATTTCTTTGACTGCGTTTTCCATATATTGATTCCTTTTTTGTCAATCAGGATAAGACATCAAAATGGCACAGGGCAGAAAATAGGAATTGCGGAGAGGACGATGGATGATGCGGGTTGAAACTACGTTTAACGCGCAGCTGTCTTTTCCCGTCTCGCCGTCGGAGTTTGTAATGTGAAGTCCCATTCGAGTTTTGGACTCCAGCTGTCGCCTGACCAGCCGATCTTGAGCTGTTGCGAGTAATAGACAAAAGGCAGCTTCCATTCGTGAAGCAGACAAAGCCCGATGAATTCTCGGAGTGTATTGCCTTTGTCAACCTCGGTAATAACTGAGTCTTTAATCACCAGATCCTTTTTAGTGTCGTCGATAAGCCATGCCGATGGGCCGATCCAGAATCCGATTGGCAAGCGGTAGAGCGTCTGGAAATTCAGATAGAAACCGAAATTGTCATCACGACCGGCGTCATCAAAAACCTCTTTCAGATCTTTCAGATAATTTGTCACGTTTGAGTCGAGCAGGGTGGTCGGATTGTTCGGATCGAACTGGAGCTCCTTGCTGATTCCCGATGTGTCAAGCACGAGATAGCCCTGCTTGAGCCTGATGGTGAAGAGCGTTTGGAAGCGCCAACTCGACGTGCCCTTGTAACAGTAGTTTGCCTGAATGCGGCCCATCAGTCCGCCGCCAAACATACGACTGTTGTAGAAGCGCACGTTGGCACCAGCGTCCATGAAGAGATAGTTGCCGATCGCTGCCTGCGAGGGAATCGGATTGCCGCCGAGAAAGAAGAACGGACTTTCGTATGTATTGATACCGAAGAAGCCGGTCTTGAGCGTCTGTGCGATGTTGTCACAGTAGATTCCAAGCCGCAGGCCGCCAGCTCGAACGCCCAGCTCCATTGTCTTGCGATATGTTTTTTGTATGTAAAAAGCCGCCGGATGAGGAGGACGCACCAGCTTCGGCGGCTTTGGATTTACGATGAAATAGATCTGCTGAGTCGTGCGATTTTTGGACGGGTCAATCGCTACCAATGTGATCGTGTGCAGACCGCTGGAGTCTGTTGGAATTCTGAGCGCTCCACCGGCAAGAAGCGAGTCCGTTCCATCGGGATTTACCTTGGTCAGCCGGATCGAATCACCGTCTTCGTCTGTGACGACAGGCCGATATTCGGCGAACTGATTCGGCTCGAAACGATAGGTCGAAATACTGCTGCGGAATACTGGTGGATGATTTGGCTCAACATGAAAACTCTTGCGAACAACTAATCGCATCGTGTCAATCGAGAACGTGAATACCATGTTGTGAAGTCCCTGATACATCGGCCTTATTCGCAACATGCCTTCACCGGAAGAGTCTGCTATTTTGTAGCTCGTGGAATCGCTGCCCTCGATCGAAATAAGTTTTACCGCGTGCTTCTGCCACTCGGTTTTCATCCAGGCATGATCCGACCAGCTGTATGTGTGGCCCTGCACAAGTGTGTCGAGAGGAAGGCGGAAATCAATCGTCACATCCTTCTGTGCAAGCACCTTCGAGATGACGTGGATTTTCATTTCCTCTTTGGTGATCGCGCCGAGCGGATCTTTCGCACCGACAAAAAACTTCACCGTCGTGTCCTGAATGCTTGCCGGAACATTCCAAGAAATCGTACCGCTCTTCGAGTCGAACTTCATACTGTCGGGCTGTTGGAAAAGTCTGATCTGAATATCACAGAGCGGCTGTTCCTCGTCGGTGACGAATGGCGAATATGTCCAGACCGTTCCAGAAAAAACCGGTTCATCGTATTTGGCAAAAACGCGCGGCGGTGTATTGATAATCACGTTGAGCGAGCAGGTCTGCGAAGCCGATAACCCTTTTTTGTCGCGTGCTGTAAACGAAATTGCATAAAGACCGGCCGAATCAGGAATACCTTTCAGCGTGTGTTTTGCGTTGTCCCAGCTCAGACCAGCGGGCAGTTTTGATGCGCAGGAATATTGCAGCACGCCTGAAGGATCAACCGGATCAACCGCCCAGACCGTCCATGAAAATTCCTGTTTTGTAAAGATGCGCCCCGGAAATCCGTCGGTGATGAAATTGAGTTTATCGTTCGACTTGAATACCTTTTGAACCGTGGCAAAACTCAGTTCGCTCATGAGCTGCTTGGGCGCTACGAGGTTCATGTATTCGCCGCTAAAGCTGATCACGATTTCCATATCGGAGGGCGTCTTGCCGAAATAGTCTTCAAAAATTTTGAGCAGTTCGCGGCCGAGCGTATAGCCCTTGTTTTCGTTGCTCTGCGAAACCTGATTCGAACGCGAACTCCAGATGTCGCTTTTGGCGCGGGCCGAGAGAGTCATTACCGGAATATTTTTTAGCTTGTTGAGAATGCCCATGCTCATCATGGTCTGCCAGACATCGGCCTCGATAAGAACAGCCTTGTCTTTGAACCTTATTATATCGCCTTGCGAGATTCCCTTTGCCACATCGCTCACATAGAAAATCGGTTTGCCATGAGCCGCGAG
>CAIOZP010000320.1 GCA_903862805.1 uncultured Fibrobacterota bacterium | reverse complement strand
TTTATTCTTCTTCGCCTTCAAGCAGGTCTACATCAAGGCAGAGGGACTGAAGTTCCTTAATGAGTACGTTAAACGACTCTGGCAAACCAGGTTCAAGCGTGTGTTTGCCTTTTACAATCGCTTCATACATACGGGTACGTCCGGAAACATCATCCGACTTGACGGTCAGGAATTCCTGGAGGGCATGGGCTGCGCCATATGCTTCCATTGCCCAGACTTCCATCTCACCCAGACGCTGTCCACCGAACTGTGCCTTACCGCCAAGTGGCTGCTGCGTTACAAGACTGTATGGTCCAATGGAACGAGCATGGATCTTGTCGTCAACAAGATGGTGAAGTTTCAGAACGTACATGACGCCGACGGTAACCTTGTTGCTGAATGGTTCACCTGTACGTCCATCAAACAGGGTTACCTGCCCGGATGAGTGCAAATTTGCTTTACCGAGCATCCCTTTGATCTGTGCTTCTGTTGCACCTTCAAAAACGGGGGAAGCCATGGCTACACCGCGCTGAAGGCGACGAGCGACCTTAAGCAGTTCGGTGCGGGTGAGGCCGTCAATAAATGCCCCGGCTTCATCGTCACCATAGACATCTTTCAAATACGCTTTCAGATTTTCTTCTGAAGTCTGTTTTTCAAGCATGTCTTCAATTTTCCAGCCGATGCCTTTTGCAGCCCAGCCAAGATGCGTTTCAAGAATCTGGCCGACGTTCATACGGGAAGGAACGCCGAGCGGATTGAGAACGATCTCAACCGGTCTGCCGTCTTCCATGTATGGCATATCTTCTTCGGGCAGAATACGGGAAACAACACCTTTATTGCCGTGACGACCGGCCATTTTATCGCCGACCTGCAGTTTACGCTTAATGGAGATGTAGATCTTTACCATCTTGATTACGCCCGGCGGCAGATCATCGCCACGCTTGAGCTTCTGAATCTTGTCCTCAAATACATTGTGAATGAGGTCAATCTGGCGGTTAAGAGTTTCAAGGATCTGATGTACCTTGTCGTCGGTCTCGCTGTCATCACTTACGGAAATTGTACTCCAGACGGAGCTTGCAAGTGTCTGGAGTGATTCCTCGGTAATCTGTTTCCCTTTTGCGAGGATGAGATTGCCTTTGGTATCCTCAAGTTTAACAGCCAGGGTTTTGCCGATAAGCAAGCGTTTGAGCTTGCCGATAGCTGAATCGCGAATGATCCGGATTTCATCCTGCTCATCTTTGCGCAGTTTGTCTTCCTCGGCCTTCTCGATCAACTCGGTACGTGAATCCTTGTCATTGCCTTTACGGGAGAAAATCTTCGCGCCAATTACGGTACCTTCGACGCCCGGGGGAACCGTCAGTGATGTATCACGAACGTCCCCTGCTTTTTCACCAAAAATGGCGCGCAGCAGTTTTTCTTCAGGTGAAAGCTGGGTTTCCCCTTTTGGTGTGATTTTACCAACCAGAATATCACCCGGCTTTACTTCTGCACCGATGCGGATGATGCCTGATTCGTCCAGGTCCTTAAGAGTTTCTTCGCCAAGGTTGGGAATGTCGGAAGTAATTTCTTCCTTACCAAGCTTGGTGTCGCGGGCTACACACTCAAATTCTTCGATATGGATCGACGTATAACGGTCATCCTTAATCAGTTTCTCGGAGATGAGAATCGAATCCTCGTAGTTGTAGCCGCCCCACGGCATGAAGGCGACGACGATATTCTGGCCAAGTGCCAACTCACCCATGTCGGTTGACGGACCATCGGCGATGACCGCTCCCCGTTTAACCTTATCGCCGACTTTGACGACCGGTTTGTTGTTGATACAGGTGTTCTGGTTGGAACGGGCAAATTTGATCAGGTTATAGATGTCGACACCGGTGCCGTTTTCATCGATTTCGTTTTCATCGATTTTTACGACAATGCGCGCCGCATCGACAGATTCAACTTCGCCGTTGTGACGGGCAATGATGGATACACCGGAGTCGCGGGCAACAATGCGTTCCATACCGGTTCCGACAAGAGGTGAATCGGCACGCAGCAGTGGCACCGCCTGACGCTGCATGTTCGAACCCATCAGAGCGCGG
>CAIOZP010000319.1 GCA_903862805.1 uncultured Fibrobacterota bacterium | reverse complement strand
CCGCAAACCCCAAAGATCTTGTCGAGAAGATAACCGTAGCAATAACCGACTTCCAGGCAAGCGGTGGCAACGGCGGAGAAGTGATTCCCAGTGACGATATAACAATGCTTGCAATAGAACGGTACTGATCAATGTCCAATTCCTCCCGCGACTCCAAACCGGTCATAGGACTTTTCGTCGAAGATCTGGCTGGAGTTTTCCAGAACAGCGCATGGCCCGGCATCCTCGAAGCCGTACGCCGCCACAATCTGAACATCGTCTGCTTCAACGGCGGGTCAATTTTCAGAGATGTCGAAACCGAATCATTCGGTACACCGCGAAATGTCATGTACGATATCGCATCACGAATGGGACTCGACGGGCTGCTCATCATCGGATGCCTCGGAAGCTATTCGACTCAAAAAGAAGTCGATCAGTTCCTTTCCAAATACATGCACCTGCCGCTTGTAACACTTGTGCCGATGTCTCCCAAAGTTCCGAGTGTCGCAGTTGACAACCGCGCCGGAGTCAAGGTTCTTGTCGAACACCTGCTTGTTGTTCATGGCTATCGTCGCTTCGCATACATCCGCGGGCCGGAGGGAAATCTTGAAGCCGACGACAGGCTTGCCGCTTTCAACGCGGTGCTTGACGAAGCGGGAATTCCTACTACCAGCCGGATGATCTTCCCGGGCAGTTTCACGATTGAAAGCGGACACTACGCAGCCAAGGCACTCATCGCCGACAAAATGCCTGTCGATGTGATCATAGGTGCCGACGACGAAACCTGCCTCGGCGTTCTTGAAGAACTTGCGGGTTCGGGTTATCAGGTTCCCGAAGATGTGGTGCTCGCCGGTTTCGACGATATCGAAGAAAGCCGCTACATCACTCCACCGCTTTCAACCGTGCGTCAACCGCTTGACGTAATGGGAGCGATGGCTATTGACCGTCTCGTTCTTATGATGCGCGGCGAAAGTGTCGATTCCATCAAGGTTCCGGCGGAACTGGTCGTGCGACAGTCATGCGGATGCTTCGATCTCGCCGAAGGTCAGTCGGGTGGAATTCAGCAGGCTGTTGTGCCGAGCAACAGCAACGCGCTTGACAATCTGCGAGACGAAATGGTTTCTCTTTCGACGCAATGGATTGAACCTGGCTGCCGCGAAATCGTTTCATCAATAATAGACGCATTTATCGCAGAGGTCGGCGGACATTCGGTTCTGCCCTTCGTTCAGGTTGTAGATCGTGAAGGACGTCGCATGCTTGCTGGAGGCTTCGATCTGCGCATGCTTCACAATGTTTTCTTTGAACTTTGGCACGCCTCGCTTCCCGTACTTGACAAAGGGGGATTCGCCGTTGCCGATGATGCACTCCAGCGGGCACGTGTGGTCGTGGGCGAGATCATCGAACGCGAAGAAGGACTCCGTCGAATCCGCACCATAAAAAGCAATTACGAACTGCACACAATCGGCGACCGCCTTGCCAACACGCTTGACAGAGAGGAACTCTTCTCGGTCATGTGCGAGGAGCTTGTCTCAATCGGTGCCATGACTTTTTACGTCACGGTCTATGATTCGCAGGACGGCAGTTTTTCCGACCGTTCCCGATTGATTCTTGGTGTCGAAAACGGCGAGCGGGTTATCTACCCTGAGGGCGGAATAAGTTTCCCGACCGATAAGCTGGTGCCGCTCGAATTCTTTGACAACCGGCAGCGGGCAATCATTGCCGAGCCGCTTTTCTTTCAAGACGAGCACTACGGCACGATCCTTTTTGAATCCGATCTCGAAGATGGAAACATTTACGAAGTTCTTCGCGAGTACATCAGCAACTCGATGCATTTCGCTCACCTGCTCGGAAAGATCCGCTTTCAGGCCGACAGTCTTGCGGCAGCGAATCAGGAACTTGAGGTGCTTCGCCAGAAAGATCTGGCATACATCGATTCGGTCAATACAGAACTCGAACTTGGCAAAAAAATCCAGCTCGGATTTCTTCCGGAAACATTGCCTTCTGTCAAGGGCTGGGATCTCGTCAAGTTCT